>JAGNEZ010000006.1 GCA_018003015.1 Phycisphaerae bacterium
AGCCGTGATGCGGCTCAGAAGCCCGTCATCCGATTGGCTCGCACCTGCCCGCCCTCAAGTCAGGCTATCGAGCAGGTTGCGGATGAAGCCCGCGACATCGGCTTGCAGGGCGTCGTCCGGACCGCCCCGAAACTCTGCCACGCGAGCGGGACCCACGGCATCAACGCGGACGAAGTCTCGCTGGAGCACCGACGCCGCGTCGCGGACCTCGGATCGATCCCCGAAGCCGCGAATCCGTTGACCGATGCGTTCGACACCGTCCGAGTGATTGCGCAGCACGTAGTAAAGGTCGTAGGCGTCTTTGGGTTTGCCGCGCTTGTCGAACGCCAGGGCCTTCAGCACGATGAACGCGCCCGGTCCGCAGACCTGAATCGTTCGCACCGCCGTACCACCGCTCGGCAACGTGCCGGCAAGCTCGACCATCTGAACATCCTGAAAGGCAAGGTCCAGTGCGGGGGTGATGATTGCGGCGAAGCCTTCCTCCAGGTTGCGCAGGCGTCCCCCGCGGTCTGCACTGGACGATGGCGGAATCAGGAAATCGACGGTGACGCCTTGCTTGGATACCCAGCGCTGGGTGGTCGGCTTGCCGGCCGGGTTCTGGTCCGGGCTGAAGTCCGCGTCTCGCAGCCGCTTGGCAATCTCTTCGTACAACTGGTCATCCAACACCACGATGGACAGGCCCAGGTCCAGGTCGATTGTCCCGATGTGTTCTTCGACGCCGGCCCCTCGGTGGGCCTGATCGATGATCAAGGACGGTACCAAGCCGCCGACGACACACATCTGTTCGCGGAAGTCGCCAAGCCGGGTTGCCACTTCGAGGCAAGTGCGGCGGACAAGCTCGCTGCAGCCGGGGGCATAATCGGCGGCCACACGTGGTTCTTTGCTCATCGCCATTTCAGCCGCTCCTTCCGAAGATGCTCTGCCGCTTCCTCGGCTCGTTCCGGCAGGTTGCGCAGATCCAAATAGGTCTGGACGGGGCTCACACACACCATGCTCTTAGTGTTCTCCGCACCGTGGAACACACCCTCGTCATTGGGCCGGATCAGCCACAGGTTCGCCCCTCGCTTTTCCTCATGCCATTTGAGTCGCTGGAGTAGCTTGTCGTTCGGTGACTTGCGAAGGTAAACCGTGACCAACCGGTATCCCGCGAACGGAGCCTGCAACCAAGCCGCGGCCAGGCCGGTCAGCGCGTAATCGAAGCCGAGTCCCTGGCACGCTTCGGCGACTTGCCGTGCGAGTTCCTCTCCTGATCGGGCCGCGACATGGCCTTGGTGGATGTCGTGGCGACGCAGGTCATACTGAGCCTGCCATGCCTCCAGCAGCAGGTTCGGATCGCGCGGCCGCACGCTGCCCTCAGAGTCGCGTTCAATGAGGTGGTCTTCTTCCAGGCGGCGGCAGATTCGGCTCACGTAACCGGCCCCGAGTTGTCCCGCGCTGGCAAGTTCCGCCTGACGCCACCATCGCTTCGGTTCGGCAAGCATGATGCGGGCCAGGCGCGAACTCTTGGGTGCGAATACGGAAGACGGCCGACCCCGCTGCACGAACAGGTTGGGCTTGCCGGTGACATGAATGCGCAGACCGGGTGCGTTGATGTCCGCGTTTCCGGACAGGTCCACGTAGTTCACACCATGTTCCCGGCATATCTTGCGGCCGACCTCGCCCATGAAGGGGACCGCGACCAACGGAATCGCCGCCGGCTTCCCTTTGCTGGCGGCTTGGCGAGCGTTCTCGGCCGCCTGGGCGACCAGGCCCGCTCGGGAGTTGGTCTTGGCCTCCACGGCCAACAGGTGCGGCCCGAGGCGTAGGAGGAGATCGGCGTTCTCTCCCTGCCGAGCACTCTTCACCGGCAGGCCGGCCAGTTCAGCCAGGAGATCGGGAAGCCGTTCCAGGATGTCGTTCTCGTTGACCATCATCATTAAAATCGGCTAGTTGACAGCACATTCAACACATGTATTTTAGTAAACTATGCCCCGATGTCCAATCCGTTATTCTCCCACTGATTCCGGACGGCTGAGTCGGGCGATGACCCCGATCGCAGCCCGTGTCCGTGAGGGCATCTGCTCCCAACGCGTGAGCACATCTGCCAAGGCAGCGTCCGTCTCCCGGAGCCGCGCAAATGCGGCCCCGAGCCGCCTTTTGAAATCGTCGCAACTACTTGTAGGACAACTATTTACAACAGAATCAGTTGGGTTTTGTAAACCGCAGGTCGCCGGTTCGAATCCGGCCGGTGGCTTTCCCACTACACGTCGCATGACCTCGCACGATCTCGCGTTTCTCCGCGTGGGGCAAAGGCTTATGCGCACCACTCGGTACGCCGGCGGCGCTGGCGACGATGCGCGATGCCGCGCCTGGTTGCTGGCCTTCGCGCCCGTTTTGCCGGCACTTTTGCACGCGCTGTTGCCGCGCGTCCTCAGAGCCGGCAGGCAGCGGTTGGGTGTGGTCCGTGCCGGTGGCTCGCATCCGTTCCCGAGATGGGGCACCTCCCGTCAAGCTCGGCAGCCCCGACAAAGCCTTCGACAGATCGTGGACGCCCAGTTTCGTGTAGACGCCCAGCGTCAAGACCGGCGTCGAGTGCCGGGCGAGTTCCTGCACCACTTTGACCGATTCGCCCCCCTTGACCAGCAGGGTGATGTAGGTCACTCGGAAGGCATGAAAATCCACCACCCGCCCGGTCGAATCGACCTCGGCCAGGAAGTCCGACGCACGTCGTCTGCGGCGTTGGCTACCATCCTGCGTCTCCCGAATCCACCGGGCACGGGCCCGTCGGAGGTCCGCACGGACCATTTCCGCCCCCTGGTCATGCCAGTGGCCCGGCCAGACGGGCTGATCAGCGGGTTTGTTCACCAACCAGCCACGCAGTAGCTCGGCCAGGTCATCGCGAATTGGCTGAAGGTCGTTGCGTCGCCGTTTCGAGCTGGCCGCCCGCAACGCGATGGACGGGGGGGCAGCATCCAAGTGGAAGCTCGCAGGCGTCAGGCTTGCCAATTCGCCCACGCGGAAGCCCGTGCCTGCCGCCACGCGGTACAGCATGGCACGGTCCTGGCCGTCGAGACTTCGCCGCCACATGGGACCGTTCTCCACCAAGGCAACCAAGTAGCACAACTCGTCGGCATCCAGCGCATGCCGCTCGTACCGGCGGTCCGTGGCCGCGTTGTAGCCGGTCAGATGGGCCAGGGCATCATCGCGAACACGACCATCGCGTTTCAGCCACCGGGAGAATTGCTTGATGGCCCGCAGGTAATGTTGGCAGGTCTGCAGGCTCTTTCCTATCTTGTGGTACTCGCCGATGGCTGCCTAGATTGCCGAGGCGGACAAGTCGCTTGCCCGATCGGCTTTCACCTTCGTCACCAGCGTTTCGACATGCCGCGTGACGTTCTTGATCTGCTTCTACGTTACCCCCTTCGCAGCAAGGTGCGCGCGCCAATCCGCGATATGCTCGGAAAGCGGTCGGCGTTCGGCTACCGCGTATCTGTCGGCGCGGGCATCAACAACGCCGTCACGCCGCAACGCGGCATCGGCAACGCGTTTGGCCAGGATGCGCTCAGCCGCCGCGCGATCCGTCGTGCCGGTCGTCCGTAGAATGCGCTTGCCTGCGTGGTCGTACCACTGAGCTACCCACGGTCCATGACCACCTCGCTTGAACAAGGTTCCCTGCCGATGGCTCCGTCGCCTGCGTCCCATGCGTCACCTGTCTTTCTGTTCACCATACTGCTCGGGCCCGCATTTCGCTCTTCCTTGGCGATACGAAGCCGATATGCGTTTTTTTCGATCGCCTTCAGATGAGGCCTTGATCCAGCCTTTCGATGGTGGGTTCCACCTCTACCTCACGCATTGGCAACCGTCAACTGGGCTCGTCTCGGATCCTCGGTCTGCCATGGTGCAGGCCAGGTACACCTGCCCATCCTCGTCCCGCAGGCGGCCGGGATCGTACCGGCCTCGGCCGTCAGGCCGGGGAACCGCGACCCGCAGGAACCGGTCGATCTCACGATCAGCGTGGGTTTCCTGTAGCCCTTCGCCACTCGGCGACGGTTTGCCTCGGGGAGGATTCCTGCTGAGATCGAGAGACTCCGGCGGGTCTTCATAGCCTCCACCGATGCCGACCTGCGGGCGTTCGTCGCCTACGTGTGCATCGCCTTCGCCGGCGGAGATCGGACCCCCCGCAAGTACCGCCAGCAGCTCGGGCTTGCAGGCCTTGATTCCCGCCACCAGCTCGGAAGTCATGGCCGCTATCGGCCGGAACCGCAGACGCTCCCCCTCGGCACGAAGTTCGACACCCCGGTCAGCCAACTCCGCCAGCAGCGTCATCGTCGTACTCATAGCTCGCCCCAGTCGTCGTCGGTGGCCGAACAGGACAAGACTGCCTCCTCCACCGTCTCACCGCGCTGATCAGCCGGATCATCGAAAGAAACGTCTCCAGCACTGTCACCAGTGTCACCGGAACCAAAACCCCTCACGGCGATAGCGTCAACGGGGGTTTTGGTGACAGGGGTGACGCCAATCAGCTCGAACCGCGGCGATGGCCGCCCGCCGCCGGGTTCCGGCGCCGGGTGGATCCATCGGCCCAGGCCCGCCTTCACCAATCCGTCGAGCACGGCACGGGCCGCGCCGCTCTGGCCCCGGTAGGGCCGTAGCCCATGGGTCAGCTCTCTCACTGAGACCCGGCCTCCGCGCCGTTCGATCCACTCCACGAGGTGTCTGCGGTCCCGGCCCTCATCGGACTCGCCCAGCGTCGCATAGACCCGCCGGACTTCGTTCCCGAACCAGCGGGACAGGGCAACCCCGGCCGCGATACTCTGCTCATCCACGGCGTCGGGACTCCCCAGCGTAGAATCGCCCCCTGCTCAGCGAATGAAGTGCATCACCAGGGCCAATCGGGCCGCGTACCCCTCCAGCTTCGACCGGGCCGCAGGTACCCCCAGCCGTGCGGCCGCACGCCGCAGCGGCAGGAACGATTCGGTAGAGAGAAGTGTGTTCATACCCTCTACATATGCCAGAAATGAGCGGTGTGCGCAGTCGTTTGGACGCGGTTCGATTTGAATGCGCTATTGGGATTATTCTTCGATTTCTGAAAGGCTTTCAAGTGCGGCCCGGCACCGCTCCCGCACGGTTGTCTCGCTGGACATCTCGATGATGGTCTCGAGAATCCGACGGACGTCGGGCTCACTGTAGCGGAAGTTGCGCTGTCCCACACCGGGGGTCTGGACGCCCGCGGCCTTGGCATATTGATTCAAGGTCGCACTGGTCAGCTCGGTCATCTCCCGAAGGGCCGCCACGGTATAGGTAGCCGATCTTGCAGGGTTCCGCTCGGTGCCGGCGGAAGATGCGGGTGATGGGTCTTGTGGCTGCCTGGCACGGTCCTCGAACATCTTGTTCAGCAGGTTGGTGATGCCGGCCAAGGGGCCGGTCACCTCGGCGAGATTCGTGACCCGGACTTCCGTGATCTCGGGCTGGGGAGAAGAGGCCGGCGAGAAACGGATGAAGTCGGCTCGGCCTTCGCCGTCTACCGGGGGACGCACGCTGAACGGGAGTCCTCGGCGGCAGACAAAGCCCAGAACCACCTGCGTGTTACCCGCCGCCATGTCTCTGATCGCCAGTTCGCCCTGGTCGGTGAGGCGAGTTTGCTCGGCGCCGACCTTCTCGCAATGGAAACGCGGAGGCGGATCGGACGAGCCGGGCTCCTTGCGCGTGGTGTACTCGGCCTTCCAGAGATCCCACGCGGCCTGCACAACGGGGTCCGCCGCTTGAGCGAGGCCGGCTTCCCCTGTCGCCGTCAACTCCACCTCGATCAAGGTGGGGTGGCCCATGAAACGCAGACGGAGACTGAACCGCCGCTCGACCATGCCAGCGGCCGTAAGCAGCTTGAGAGCCTCCTGCTCGGTCTTCGTCAGCCGGTCAGTGTCCAACGGCTCCCACCGCAGGGGAATCCGGCACAGCAGGCCCAGGATGGCGTGGTCGAGCATCTCCGTTTCTGCAGAAGCGTCCAACATGCTCCAGCCTCGACCATTCAACAACCGGGGGAGCCCCGAAACCGACCGTACCGAGGAGCATTGTACTCGACGCAAGTGCGGGGGCCAGACGGGCAGAAGGGACATCCTGGATCCGGGCGGGCTGAACGTGACGAGGCGGATAGGACGAACCTCAGAAGTAGCGGTGATCTGAGGCCGATACTTGATGGACGGCTCACGGCTTCCCTCGTCATCGAAGCTCAACTCCGCTTGGCATCTGCGTTCGAAAAGGCACCAAAGCGACCCCGGTCAGTTGGCGCATTCCTGATCCGCCCTCTGGCCGGCGCCGGAATAGCACCTCTGGAAGAGCCCCAAATCGGACTGGTCGACGTTGCCGTCGCGGTCGAAGTCGGCCTTGGCGCAGTCGCCGGTCAGCGGGATCATCGGACCCGACCTGCACGACACGAATGTCGCAAGGTCTTCCCCGTCCACGTCGCCGTCACCGTCGAAGTCGGCGGCCGGGCCGGAGGGTAACGGTGCTCCGAATGCCAGGCCTGCGGGTAAGGCCAGGTCCTGGCAGGTCAGGGCGGCCGCTTCCAGGTTCGACGGGGCGGAGTCGAACCACTCCGGCTTCACGATCGCTACCGTCGGCGTGGTGAACAGATCCCCGCCCGGCGGGGTCTGGCTTTCCGTAAAGGTCGGTGAGACTACGCCCGCCACGTACAGGTTCCCGTCCTGGTTCTTGGCCAGGGCGGTCACGAAGCCGATCATCGGGTTCGTGTTGTAGCTGTTCTGCACCGTTGGATTGCGGATGTCCACCCGGCCGGATGGGCAGAGACCCGTGGTGCAATCGGTGCCAGCTCTGAAGCGGTAGATTCGGGTGTGTGTCTGGGCCAGCGGGTTCACGGCCGCCGCCAAGTACAGATCGTTGCCGGACAAGAGCATGGCGGTTGCGCCACGCGGGACGTCTGATTCCTGACCGAACAGGCCGTATAGCGAGATGACTCGTTGAGGGGCTGGGTTCGTATCGTTGGCGTTGTACACCAGGACGTAGTCGTTCCCGTTGAATGCCTGGGCACTGACTACATAGAGCGTCGTGCCGGTGTCGTCCAGTTCGATTTCTCGCGGGCGACCGTGGTCCACCGGCGACCAGGTTGAGGTCGGCGGGCCGGGGTCCTCGCCGTACAGGTTGGCCACGCTGAAGCTCGCGTCCGCGTTCAAGATCAGCTTGGCGGCCGCACGGTAACGGTAGGTGATGCCGTTCGAGGTCGTCTGGACCACGGCCGGGACCACGTAGACGCAGGTATCCGTTCCTTCCTGGCGGACCACTGCATCAGCGATGGGCAGACCGACCGCGGTGTTATTGATGTCGTTCGTGCCGATGTAGACGAGCTGGTTGTTCATGGGGCCGGGGGCAGCGCCGGGTTGCAGAACTCGCTGATGGCTGCCGTCTTGCCGGATTCGGTATAGCCCGTCCACCCCGTTGATCTGGTAGATCTCGCCATCCGAGCCGGTGATCAATCGGCCGTTGGCCCGGGTGTTCATTCCGCCGGCCGGCGATACTGGCTCTACCGGGCAGATGCCTGAGGCAACGGCGGTTCTGCCGTCCGGGTTTACCGTGACCGCATCGCCGGACAGGCGGTACAGATAGTCGTTCTGGGAGCTCGCTTTCTGCTTACCGGCCATCAGGATCGAGTTGGCGGACGAGCCTGCCTCGGCCCGTAGGGGTGACTTCATCCGGGCCGCGGCCGCCATCAACGTCCCGCACAGGTTCAGCCTTGTCCGCCAGGCCGTCTCCCAGGCCATCAGGTCGTTGCCGTCCACGTACTTGTCGCCGTTGATGTCCAGGCACCAGAATCGGTACGTCGGCTGGGCGACGGTCGGGTCGTCCGCTCGGACCACGCTGCCGTAGCTGGCCAAGAGGAGCAGATAGTCTTCCGCGTTGACAATGCCCCAGTTGTTATTGAGATCTCCGCACTTGCCGGCCGTATTGCACTCGATCCGGGGATCGAAGTTGTCGATCAGCACGCAGGTATCCTTGCCACGAAGTTCCAGCTCGATGAACGTGCCTCGCAGGAAGTTCAGTTCGCCACGTGGGACGCTCTGCTGGAAAACCGCGAAGGCGTTGCCCATGGAACCGGCCGTTCCGGCAATTGGCTGGATCCGGGCCACTTCCACGTTGCCCTGGTCCGCTTCCCGGTTCCCGCTGATCTTGACGATGAGTTCGCCGTCCGGTGAGCAGAACCGGTACTGGAAGACGATGTCGATCTGGTCTTCCGCCGCTCGTGCGAAGTGGCCCTTGGCGGCCACGCTACTGGCCGATTTGGCTTCGTTTGGTTTATGGGTCTGCATCCGCATCACGCCCTCGCTGGGCGGATTGTCGTCCGGGGCGAGGGTGATGCGTTCGATGATGCCTTCCGGTAGGGGATCGTTCGGATTCAGCGGGTCTCGATCCGCTTCGTCGGTCAGTCGTTTCCGCAGTCGGACGTCGAACTCGGTATCGTCGTTCATTCCGATGATGCCCAGCGAGAAGCCCAGAAGCGGCTCATCCACGATCTGGCTCGGATCGCCGATCAGCTCCTGGTAATACAGTCTCTGGCCGGCCACGTTCAGGACGGAACCGGCGTTCAGGATCAGTTGCTTGACGTAAACCGTGTCCGGGGTGGAGGAGGGGTTGAAGTCAAAACCCTGGCGGTTGGTCAGGTTGAGTTTCGCGTTGGGTTCGAGTTCGAGCTTCTGGAGGACCCACTTGTCGTTGTAGCCGTTGCCGCCGGAGAAAACCCCCGAGGCGCAGTGGTCCGGGTCGGCGCAGTCTTCGTCCGGGGAACGGAGCTCTAGTAATGTGCCCTGCTCGACGGGGGTACCCGGCTTGATGATCACTTCGATGAGGTTGTCCCGGATGTCCGGGTGGGCCGCGTTCGGGTCCGGGTTGGGGTCGAGGTCGAGGTACCGGTCCCCTTCCGAGACGATGTGGTTGCCCACGATACTCGCCGTGTCCTCGACGTAAAACTGGCCGCCGAACCCGGTCGTCGTCTCGAGCAGCCGGATGTTGTTGTTCTGGATCTTGCTTGTCCCCTGGACGTCTGCCTGGTTCACGCAGATGTTCGTGTTCTCGATCGTCGCCTGGTCTCTGGCAATGAGTGTCCCGTCCACGATGATCCGGCCGCCGCCCGTGCCGATCGGGTCCGAGCACTGGTCGCCGGCTTGACGCTCGAGGTTCACCCGGGCGCTGCCTTCCAGGTTCAACTGCTGGCCCGCGGCAATGTGGATCACACCGGCGCCCGTGACGTCCGTCCGAAGAATCGTCGGGTCGTAGAACGGGGAGTTGGTGACCTGAAGCTCCGCGTACCGGCTCAGTTCCAGGCGACCGGGACCTTCAAAGTGGGTGGCCTGCAGGTTCAGGAGCGATGGGTTCTGGAGCGAGCCGCCGCCGACTGACAGCAGTTCCTGCAGCCAGACCTGGTTGCGGGACAGGATGCCGGCATTGGTGCCGGTACTTGTTCCTGTGTCGATGGTCAGAGTCCCCAACTGCGGCTGGCCGAAGTCGCTGTAGACCGCCCCGCCAGCTTGGTTGCTGGAGACCCGAATCCGGTTCAGCGTCGGCTTGCCGGCCGACATGTAGACTCCTGCTCCCAGGGCGTCGGATCCCGTCCCGTCCGCGTTGCCTCCGCTGATCGTGAAGCCGTCGAGTATGGCCGTCGCGTTGGTGTGGCTGGCTGTCACGACGTGGTAGACGTTGTCGGTGTACGTCGAAGGATTCGCCGCGTCGTCGTTGCCGTTCAGGTCACCGCTGAGGATCGTCACGTTGACATCCGGATCACGCTCCGACAAGTCCGTCTCTGTGCCCGCGAAGCCACCGAAGACGGCCACACCGTCGAACAGATGAAACGTACTCCCGCGATCCCCGCCGTGAAGATCGGGGCGATAGCCGCCCGCAGCCACCCAGATCTGCTCAACATGGTCCCCAGCCGCCCGTGCGGTCGCCAGGGCAACCTGCAAATCCGTCATCGCGTTGGGCCAATCCGACCCCCATCCGGCGCCGGCTGCCTCGGTACTGACTCGAATGACCGAAGGCATCGCGGGGCTGCCATACTCGAGAGCCCCCATGTCAATCACCGGGGCGCGTTCACCGGCTTGCCCGGTATCACTGGTCAGCGGATCATCGAATCGGCGCAGATTCATCTCTAGGTCGATCTCGCAGAGGGCACCTGCTCCAGCCTGTCCATCCCGAGAGAGCACGGTATTCGTTCCGGCATCGATGCAGGGAGAGCCGGCCGAGAGATGGCCATCTTGCGTGAGAAGCGGGTCGGACCAGATCATCCCGCTGCCCCACTCGACCACATCGCCGGGATCCACGACAACGCCGGACTGCCCACCCTCGATATCCGAATATGAAGTCGAGAGGGAGGATGTGTTCTCAAGCAGGATCTGTGCCCCGCTCGTGTTATGCCAGACGATTGAGTTGATGAGCATGACCGAAGAGCCGTATCCGTAGACGGCGCTACCTCCAAGGGTAGCGGCATTGTGACTCAATGTGCAATTGATGAGCATCAACCGGCCATTGAACACCGCCACTCCTGCGCCCAGTCCCGGGCATGCGTTTCCATTGAAGAGACAGTTGCTGAAAGTGGAACTGCTGTCGGCAAGCCCTACCGCCCCTGCATTGCCGTAAAACGTCTCTTCGACGACATTGTCTTCGAACAGACAATTGACATAAGTGCTGTTGGCTCCATCGAGGTCTCTGACCGCGCCGCTGTCCCAATGACCCATATTGCGACTGAAGGTGCAACCGATGAACTCGGCACGGCTATCGCTACTGTTGGCTACCGCCCCCCCTGACGAATCTGCCCGATTCTCCTCGAACCAGGACTCGCTGAGCACCGGGTTCCCGGTCCCAGTAGTGTACACAGCCCCGGCGTATGTCTTCGAACGATTGCCCGTAAACCTGCAGTGGCTGATCGCCGGGCTCCCCACGTTGCAGAACACGGCTCCCCCGCTATCGTAAGGGGGCGGTCCATCCGCATTTCCACCGCTGATCGTAAAACCATCGAGCTTGGTTCTAGGGCCGGTGGATTCTGTCACGACGACATGGTAGCTGTTCTCAAGCAGGGACACAGCCGTCCCGTCGTCGTTCGCCAGGAGATCTCCGCTGAGAACCGTCGCGTAGAGATCGGGATCTCGACCGTCAGGCTCCGGTCTTCCAGCACCGGCGTAGCCCCCCAGCAAAGCGACATTGTCGGGAAGCACAAATGAGACAGATCGGTCACGCCCACTCGGATCGGGAACATACACACCGGCAGCTACGCGGATTTCGAGCGGGTACCCTCCAAGCGCCGCCGTCTGCAGGGCGGACTGCAAGGACGTAAAGGCGCTGCTCCAACTCGTTCCGTTGCCTCCTTCAGGTGCGCTTTGATCGACGTACAAGATTTGGCTGAAAGGCCCGTCATCCTTCCCGACAGCAGTGAACTCACTACTCGCGCAGTCGCCAAGCGTCACCTTGAATCGGGCCAGCCCCACCAGACCATCGGGATCTGAAGAAGCCGACAGGATCACTTCCTGAGGCACATTCCAGGCATGAACTCCGCCGGTGCGATCGAAGACCAGGGTCGAACTGGATCGCAAAGTGACGTCGGAGTCGCCGGAAACACGGACGATGGTCGCTTCGATGCTCGTCGCCGGCTCAACTCCCAACGAGACCCAAATCGACGCCGTACCACCCTCAGGTACGACCACCCGCTGGGGCGACACCAGGAGGGAACAAGCCGGCCCAGGTCCTTCGACGGCTCCCATATCGACCAATGGCGGCGTTCCTGTTCCAGTATCAGGCGACATTGGTTCATCGCGTAATCGAGCCTCTCCCAGCAAGTCCCGCGGTAGCGGTTCAGCTCTGTCCCCATCGCCATCGAGATCGGCCACATCCGCCGGAAGCAGAGAGTTCGCGCCGCTGTCCAGGCAGGGTGAGCCGGGAAGTACACGAATGTCGTCATCTTCAGTCCCGATCACATTGTCCATGCCGTCGAGATCGACGAAGCGAGGGTTTGCATCGATGCTCCCATCGCCTGGCCATTCGCCCGGGACGTCGGAGGCATCTACTCGAAGAACTGCCGTTGCGTATTGCTGTTCAAGGTTGCAGGGAGCGTTTCCCCAGAGAACTGAATTCGCCATCGTCAGACTGGCGTTATCGCCCACCACGACTGCTCCGCCCGCAGCTGATTCGTTGCCGCTCATTGTGCAATTCTGCAGTTGTGCACTCGCGCCGAGCACGATGCTGAGGATGCCGCCGTGACTCGCCCGATTACCCGTTGCCGAGCATTGGATCAGTTGCAGGTCGGTGCCTGCGTTACCCACAGCCGCCACTCCCCCAGTGACTGCAGCATTGCCCGCAAACCGGCAGTTGACAAAACGAGTCGGCGAATCGATATACGCTGCCCCCCCCACACTGTTTCCCTCGTTTGCGATGAACGAACAATTGGAGAAAGAGACCATCGTATCCGGCAAGCCATCGCAATAGACGGCGGCAGGTCCCATCTCTCCGCGATTTGCCTCAAATCTGCTCTCAGCAATATCGCAGTCACCAATCAGATAGAGTGCTCCGTTCTGCCACGAGGTGTTCTCAAATACTGAACATGAATGCAATTGGAGGCTGCTCAACATAGTCTCTATTGCCGAACCGTAGGTGCCGGAGTTTCGTGTGAACGTACACCTGCGAATCACCGAATTGTCGGTCCACATCGCTGCAACTGCACCCCCAACGTTTGCCTCGAAGACACAATCCTCTATTGCTAGGCCGATTCCGTAATAGCTCGTGATAGCCGCACCATACTCGGCTCGGTTGTCCCGGAACACGCAGTTCGATACGCGCAGCGATCCGTTCTGCAGCTGAAGGCCAGCTCCCCCTTTTTCGTTCGCCAGGTCAAGCGAGTTGCCGCCGATAACGGTGAAGCCGTCGAAGACAGTCGCTTCATCGGTACTGCGGGCCATCACTACGTGATAGCTGTTCTCGGCGGTACTCGCACCACCGGCATCGTCATCCGCATTGAGGTCGCCGGACAGGACACAGTCCTCCGGACCGCCCTGCCGGGAAGCGAGGTTGGCCTCGGTACCTTCAAACCCTCCATACAGGCTAATACCCCTTTTGAGGCGAAACGTGGCCGACCGGTCACCTCCGGTTGCAGCAGGTCTGTAGTGTCCCCTCCCCACCCATACCTGATCCCCAGCGTCGGCCGCCCGCAGTCCATCCTGGAGGTCACAGAACGCATCAGCCCAGCTGGTCCTGTTGTTCGCCCCGTTAGCGCCGCTGTGAACGTACCAGACCCTGTCCTGGCGAGGACTCGTATCAATCGAGACCGCCACATCATCGAGGAAAGCACCCTTGTAGGTCGGCCCACCTACGATCTCATCGCTGATGAATACGAAGGCCACGTACACCTCAGCCTGCCCGCACAGGTTGCCGAGTTCGGGCACGTCCTTCAGGTCCAGCCGCACGGGCGTCCATCCTTTGGTTGTGCCACTAAACCTGTATCCGTGAAAAGGAGAGCCGTTGGCCGCGATCATCCAGTACACAAAGTCGTACCCCGCTTCCGAGTCGTTTTTCAGCCAGAAGTCCAGGTACGCATCACTGGCATCGGTCAGGCTGAACGGCCCACAAACCATAGCCGCGGACTGGCTATTGGGGTAACCGGACTTGGGATTCATCGACGAACCCGCGCACCAGACGCTGTGGCTGCCGCTCACCCGGTTGTACGTCGTGCTTCCCCAGGTCGGTGCTCCCGAACATGCCCAGGCTGTCCCAGGGAATGTGCCCTCGAAGTCGTCCGCGAACAACGGAAGGAGGTCGGCGAGCAGCAGTCTAGCCGGGCCCTCTGACAGGCGTATCGAGTCTCCCGACGATAGGGGCAGATGGAGCGCGTCGGCCACCTCCGGCTCCAACGAACCCGCACCGAGGATCTGGGCCCGTACATCGGCTAGCCCCAGCCCGCACAGAACGAGGCCATGGATTGTCAACTTGATGAACCGCAAAAGCTGATCATTCATCCGATCTTCCTTTCGTGCGGGGCCTCATGCTTTCTGCGCAACCATCTGTTCACACGGCCAGCCGGCGCCGTGGCACAAAACGCACCAGCAGGACAGCCAGCCACGGCGTTCCGGCTTTCGGCATGCTTGAAGACAGGCCTCACTCCACCAGCCTTTGCAGTCTCGCCGCCTCGCTCTGAAGCGCGGTGACCGGGATGTCGGTATAATCCCTGGTCACGTGCATGCCCTTGCGGATCTGCGTGTACCCCGCATGCCCGTCCATGAACGCGAAATTGAACCAGAACGGCCGGCGGTGGAACGAGAGCATCTTCTCCTCACAATACGTCAGGGCCTCGATCCAGCCCATGTCACCCATCAGGATCAGCTTGGACTCGATACCGGCCATGCCCGGACCGCGTCGCAAGGTCGGCAACAACTCCTTCAGCTTGTCCATGACCGGCTTGCACGGGTCATCGCCGTACACATAGAAGCTCGTCGGACCGGCCAGGTATCGGTTCATGTGATAGCTCGTACCCAGATACGCGAAGAAGCTCGGCACAATGTCCGGCGAGCCGTCGTCCGAGGGGCAGCGGAAGACCTCGGCCCCGGCCTTGATTACCGGATCGAGCTTGAGGTAGCGGTTCAGTGGCCGGGGGCCCTGGTAGTACGGATCGGTGCTCTGCTGGCCGCCGTAGGTCACGTCAACCGTATTGCCGCGAGGGAAACGATCGGCGTTTGCACTGAGGTAGTTGTGCCAAGCCAAGGCGAGCTGGTGCAACTGACTCGCGCACACCACCTTACGAGTTCGCTCCCGGGCAGCCTGCAGACTGGGTATCAGGATCGCGATCAGCAGGGCGATGACGGCGATGACTACCAGCACTTCGAGCAGTGTGAACCCGCATCGGAATGCTGGTATCGAGATTCGCAGGCGAGAGCTGCCTCTGCCGCTTCGGCCGCTCCATCGGTTATCTCGGTTGTGTGGCATGGGCAGTCGTCCTCTATCGCCGGCCAATCGCCGGGTCCGACTCCGCCGGAGCACTGGCCGATCGGAGCGGTTCAAGCCGTTTCTGGATCGCATGACGCAACCACTCGTCCCCGTCCGCCGAAGCCATCGCCCGCTCGAAGGCAGCCACCGCCTCGCTCTTCCGCCCGGCACTGATGGCCCGTTCACCCTCGACGAACCAGGTCAAGCCGAGCCCGCTCTGTCCACAATCTTCCAGCAGCTTGGCGAACGGATACTGTTCGTCCAGCAGGAAGGCGGCGGCCGATCGCTCGGCGCTGCCCGCCGGGAGGGACTCGTGTAAGGCCCGAGCCCCTTCGACCTTGCCGCTTCGGAATTGGGCCAGGAAGTAGTCGAAGGTCTGCCGCCGGATGCTGAGCTGAGCGGCACTCGCCAACTCCGTCTGCTCCTTGGTCCGCTGTTCGTTGGCGTTGACGATTCCCTGTAGCTTGCCGGCCCGCTCGCGCTCATACTGGAGCATCCGGAAGCTGATGCACCCGAACCCGATCAGGGCTGCTACCAAGGCACAGATCACCGCCGTCTCGAAGCCGTGCCGCACCGCCAGCTTGCGCAGGATGTACAGCGAGCTCGCCGAGCGGGCACTCACCGGCCGGCCATCCAGCCAGGCAGCCAAATCCTCGGCCAGTTCACCGGCCGATCCGTAACGCCGCTGCGGATCCTTGTCCATCGCCTTCAGCACGATCGCATCCAGCTCCGAATTGGCCTCACGCCGCAGCTTTGAAGGACGCTGTGGTTCTACCTCGCGAATGTTTTGGATCGCGCTGGCCAGATCGCCGTAGACGTCGTAGGGCCGGGAGCCGGTGAGCAGTTCGTACAGGATCACACCTAGCGAGTACACGTCCGTCCGCACATCAAGGGCTTCCGGCTGGCCCCGGGTCTGCTCCGGCGACATGTACGCCAGCGTGCCCAGCATGACCCCGGGCATTGAGACCAGATCCTGTTGCGAGCCCTCCAGTTCCTCATTGAGAATCTTGGCCAGCCCGAAGTCCAGTACACAAGGCGTCCCATCGTCACTGACCATCACGTTGGAGGGTTTCAGGTCGCGATGGATCACGCCCCGGCGGTGGGCGTAGGCGATGGCCTCGCAGACTTGCCTGAACAGCTTCACTGCCTCCCGAATCGGTGGAGCGGTCAACCGGATGTGGGTATCCAATGGCTGGCCGCGGACGTAGTCCATCGCGAAGTAGTACATACCCGACAGCACCCCGCTGTCGTGGATGATGACGATATTAGGATGCTTGAGGGCGGCGATGAGGCGTACTTCCCGCTCGAACCGCCAGCGGGCGCGCTCGTCGGCCAAGGCTCCCCCGCGGAGTACCTTGAGGGCCACCGTCCGCCGGGTTGCCTGCTGAACGGCCTCGTAGACCACTCCCTGGCCGCCGCTGCTGATCTGCCGGACAATCTGGTAGCCGGCGAATGTGTCTGGCGGGAGATCGTCCAGGGCAGCTTCCACACCACTCAGATTGATCGACATGGTGGCCGTGGCGTCCGCCGCCCGTCCAGCCGGCTTGAGCATCACGGCATCGCGATGCCGCCTCAGCCTGCCCAGGAACTGCTCGTTGGCCTCACACTCGTCGAACAACGCCCGGCAGCCTTCGCATGAAGCAATGTGCCGGCGCAAGGCATCCGCCTCCTCCGTCGGCAACTGCTCACGGATCAGTCGTTCAACTCGTTCAGGGGTCAGGCAGTCCATTGTGTCTCCGGATGCGATCCGGACCTCCGTGTTACTTCGTACAGTCTGCCGCCACGGCCACCCCAGGCCCACCGTAGCACCTCTGGAAGAGCCCCAAATCGGACTGGTCGACGTTGCCGTCGCGGTCGAAGTCGGCCTTGGCGCAGTCGCCGGTCAGCGGGATCATCGGACCCGACCTGCACGACACGAATGTCGCAAGGTCTTCCCCGTCCACGTCGCCGTCACCGTCGAAGTCGGCGGCCGGGCCGGAGGGTAACGGTGCTCCGAATGCCAGGCCTGCGGGTAAGGCCAGGTCCTGGCAGGTCAGGGCGGCCGCTTCCAGGTTCGACGGGGCGGAGTCGAACCACTCCGGCTTCACGATCGCTACCGTCGGCGTGGTGAACAGATCCCCGCCCGGCGGGGTCTGGCTTTCCGTAAAGGTCGGTGAGACTACGCCCGCCACGTACAGGTTCCCGTCCTGGTTCTTGGCCAGGGCGGTCACGAAGCCGATCATCGGGTTCGTGTTGTAGCTGTTCTGCACCGTTGGATTGCGGATGTCCACCCGGCCGGATGGGCAGAGACCCGTGGTGCAATCGGTGCCAGCTCTGAAGCGGTAGATTCGGGTGTGTGTCTGGGCCAGCGGGTTCACGGCCGCCGCCAAGTACAGATCGTTGCCGGACAAGAGCATGGCGGTTGCGCCACGCGGGACGTCTGATTCCTGACCGAACAGGCCGTATAGCGAGATGACTCGTTGAGGGGCTGGGTTCGTATCGTTGGCGTTGTACACCAGGACGTAGTCGTTCCCGTTGAATGCCTGGGCACTGACTACATAGAGCGTCGTGCCGGTGTCGTCCAGTTCGATTTCTCGCGGGCGACCGTGGTCCACCGGCGACCAGGTTGAGGTCGGCGGGCCGGGGTCCTCGCCGTACAGGTTGGCCACGCTGAAGCTCGCGTCCGCGTTCAAGATCAGCTTGGCGGCCGCACGGTAACGGTAGGTGATGCCGTTCGAGGTCGTCTGGACCACGGCCGGGACCACGTAGACGCAGGTATCCGTTCCTTCCTGGCGGACCACTGCATCAGCGATGGGCAGACCGACCGCGGTGTTATTGATGTCGTTCGTGCCGATGTAGACGAGCTGGTTGTTCATGGGGCCGGGGGCAGCGCCGGGTTGCAGAACTCGCTGATGGCTGCCGTCTTGCCGGATTCGGTATAGCCCGTCCACCCCGTTGATCTGGTAGATCTCGCCATCCGAGCCGGTGATCAATCGGCCGTTGGCCCGGGTGTTCATTCCGCCGGCCGGCGATACTGGCTCTACCGGGCAGATGCCTGAGGCAACGGCGGTTCTGCCGTCCGGGTTTACCGTGACCGCATCGCCGGACAGGCGGTACAGATAGTCGTTCTGGGAGCTCGCTTTCTGCTTACCGGCCATCAGGATCGAGTTGGCGGACGAGCCTGCCTCGGCCCGTAGGGGTGACTTCATCCGGGCCGCGGCCGCCATCAACGTCCCGCACAGGTTCAGCCTTGTCCGCCAGGCCGTCTCCCAGGCCATCAGGTCGTTGCCGTCCACGTACTTGTCGCCGTTGATGTCCAGGCACCAGAATCGGTACGTCGGCTGGGCGACGGTCGGGTCGTCCGCTCGGACCACGCTGCCGTAGCTGGCCAAGAGGAGCAGATAGTCTTCCGCGTTGACAATGCCCCAGTTGTTATTGAGATCTCCGCACTTGCCGGCCGTATTGCACTCGATCCGGGGATCGAAGTTGTCGATCAGCACGCAGGTATCCTTGCCACGAAGTTCCAGCTCGATGAACGTGCCTCGCAGGAAGTTCAGTTCGCCACGTGGGACGCTCTGCTGGAAAACCGCGAAGGCGTTGCCCATGGAACCGGCCGTTCCGGCAATTGGCTGGATCCGGGCCACTTCCACGTTGCCCTGGTCCGCTTCCCGGTTCCCGCTGATCTTGACGATGAGTTCGCCGTCCGGTGAGCAGAACCGGTACTGGAAGACGATGTCGATCTGGTCTTCCGCCGCTCGTGCGAAGTGGCCCTTGGCGGCCACGCTACTGGCCGATTTGGCTTCGTTTGGTTTATGGGTCTGCATCCGCATCACGCCCTCGCTGGGCGGATTGTCGTCCGGGGCGAGGGTGATGCGTTCGATGATGCCTTCCGGTAGGGGATCGTTCGGATTCAGCGGGTCTCGATCCGCTTCGTCGGTCAGTCGTTTCCGCAGTCGGACGTCGAACTCGGTATCGTCGTTCATTCCGATGATGCCCAGCGAGAAGCCCAGAAGCGGCTCATCCACGATCTGGCTCGGATCGCCGATCAGCTCCTGGTAATACAGTCTCTGGCCGGCCACGTTCAGGACGGAACCGGCGTTCAGGATCAGTTGCTTGACGTAAACCGTGTCCGGGGTGGAGGAGGGGTTGAAGTCAAAACCCTGGCGGTTGGTCAGGTTGAGTTTCGCGTTGGGTTCGAGTTCGAGCTTCTGGAGGACCCACTTGTCGTTGTAGCCGTTGCCGCCGGAGAAAACCCCCGAGGCGCAGTGGTCCGGGTCGGCGCAGTCTTCGTCCGGGGAACGGAGCTCTAGTAATGTGCCCTGCTCGACGGGGGTACCCGGCTTGATGATCACTTCGATGAGGTTGTCCCGGATGTCCGGGTGGGCCGCGTTCGGGTCCGGGTTGGGGTCGAGGTCGAGGTACCGGTCCCCTTCCGAGACGATGTGGTTGCCCACGATACTCGCCGTGTCCTCGACGTAAAACTGGCCGCCGAACCCGGTCGTCGTCTCGAGCAGCCGGATGTTGTTGTTCTGGATCTTGCTTGTCCCCTGGACGTCTGCCTGGTTCACGCAGATGTTCGTGTTCTCGATCGTCGCCTGGTCTCTGGCAATGAGTGTCCCGTCCACGATGATCCGGCCGCCGCCCGTGCCGATCGGGTCCGAGCACTGGTCGCCGGCTTGACGCTCGAGGTTCACCCGGGCGCTGCCTTCCAGGTTCAACTGCTGGCCCGCGGCAATGTGGATCACACCGGCGCCCGTGACGTCCGTCCGAAGAATCGTCGGGTCGTAGAACGGGGAGTTGGTGACCTGAAGCTCCGCGTACCGGCTCAGTTCCAGGCGACCGGGACCTTCAAAGTGGGTGGCCTGCAGGTTCAGGAGCGATGGGTTCTGGAGCGAGCCGCCGCCGACTGACAGCAGTTCCTGCAGCCAGACCTGGTTGCGGGACAGGATGCCGGCATTGGTGCCGGTACTTGTTCCTGTGTCGATGGTCAGAGTCCCCAACTGCGGCTGGCCGAAGTCGCTGTAGACCGCCCCGCCAGCTTGGTTGCTGGAGACCCGAATCCGGTTCAGCGTCGGCTTGCCGGCCGACATGTAGACTCCTGCTCCCAGGGCGTCGGATCCCGTCCCGTCCGCGTTGCCTCCGCTGATCGTGAAGCCGTCGAGTATGGCCGTCGCGTTGGTGTGGCTGGCTGTCACGACGTGGTAGACGTTGTCGGTGTACGTCGAAGGATTCGCCGCGTCGTCGTTGCCGTTCAGGTCACCGCTGAGGATCGTCACGTTGACATCCGGATCACGCTCCGACAAGTCCGTCTCTGTGCCCGCGAAGCCACCGAAGACGGCCACACCGTCGAACAGATGAAACGTACTCCCGCGATCCCCGCCGTGAAGATCGGGGCGATAGCCGCCCGCAGCCACCCAGATCTGGCTTACTCGGTCACGCGCCACCAGCGCCGTCAGCAACGCCGGCGGCAGGTCCGTCAGGGCGTTGGCCCAGTCAATTCCGGTCCCCGTACCCGTCGCCCCCGCATGCACATACAGCCGGCCGCCCAACGGTTCGCTGTCGTACTCGTAGGCGCCCATGTCCACGAGCGGAGCGACCCCTGATCCCGTGTCAGCGACGTCCGGAGAGTCGACACGCCGTTGGTTGGCCAGCAGGTCAACGCCGACCACAACCGCCCCGTTATCCCCCGCGTCGATGCATGGAGAGTACTGCTGAAGTCGCAGGTCATCGTCGATCGTGCCAAAGATGTTGTCGGGCCCGTCCGCATCAACGAACAACGGATCGGCATCGATGTTCCCAGGCCCCCAAGCCAGCTGTCCGCCTTCGATTGCGGCTCGCGTAATCCGTGAATAGGAGATGGTGACGGGATCAGCCCCGTTGCTGTCGATGTGCACTCCGTTGTCAAAGGTCACGATCGAGTTCCGCATCTGCATCGTGCTACTGTAAACATAGATCGCGCTGCCATGCGGCGCGTCGTTCATCATGAACACGCAGTTGGTCACAACAGCGCTCGTCGGGCTTTCTCCTCCTCCGATCTCCATCGCGCCGCCTTCAATCGTCGCCCGGTTGCCAACGAAAACGCTGTTGACCACCGTCGCTTTACCCACAGCCATCAACGCAGCGGCATAATTGGTCGGGCCGTTCCCTAGGAAACGACAGTTCGCGACCCTTGCCTCACCGTCCACACGCAAGCCGCGACTGTTACCCTGAAATACGCAATTAGCGATACTGAGGGCCGCGCTCTGTACCCGCAGACCCGCCCGAACCAGCGTATCATCATACCCCCCACTGATCGTCAAGCCGTCAACCACCGTGGACCAATCACAACCCACAGCTTGCACGACCATGTATGCGTTATCAGTCTTGACGCCAGGATCGCCCAGTTCCCCGCTCAGAATGGTCGTGTTCCTTCGGAAGTCCCGCTGCGAGCGGCTCGTCTCCGTCCCCGCGAACCCCCCGTACACACTCACTCCCCTCACCAACGAAAAGGTCACGGAACGAGGATCTGATGGGGTCGTTCGAACAGAGGGCCTATATGTGCCCGAGGCCACCCAGATCTCATCACCTGGCTGCGCAACCCAAAGTGCCGGTTGCAGATCTGAGAAGGCATCGATCCAACTAGCGCCGTTGTTGGCACCAGTCGCCCCCTCCCAGACGTAGATCGTCACCGCGAACACCTCTGTCCCGGGAACCATGACCGCAGCAAGAGAGGCGAACATGGTCGCCGTCGCCCTACGGGCCACCTGCCCGCGGCCGCCCAGTCGCGTCATAGGATGCACCATCCCGCCTCGCTCCTCGGCGAGTCCTCGTCGGCTCCAGTCTGTTCCTTGCTCATCTCCCACGGCCGACACCAACCCGCTATCTCCACGCCTGGAATGTTCACCTCGCCCTGGCCCTTTGCCAGAGGCACCGCCCGTGCCCGCCAATCGTCCACGGAGTACCTTTGACTCGGGCGGAGCCGTTCTTTCACGAGTCCCTGTCGATTTCTTGCCGGATTCGCCGCAACCGGCTCAGAACGCGCGATTTGGCGATGTACACCGCGTTGGCCGTCAGACCCAGATTCTCCGCAACCTTCTCCGCCGGCCATTCCTCCAGGGCATATAGCTCGAACGCTCGGAACGTGGGTCCGTCCACCTGCCCTCGGACCACGGCCATGCACTCGGCCAGGACCGACCGCTCCCACTCCTCCTCGAACACGTCCGGCCAACTCACCTCGTCAGCCACCGCAGCCAGGAAACCGGTGGCGTCCGAAGGATCGATCACCTGCACTTCCGCCCGGAGCTTGCGCCGCCGGGCTTCGTGGATCTTGTTGGCCGCGATCCCCTGCACCCAGGCCCGCAATCGCCCCTTGGCGGGGTCATAGCGTCCCTCGCGCAGACTCTCCAGACAGGCGGCCATGACCTCCTGAAAAACATCACTCGCGTCCTGCTCGGCGAACCCCGCCCGGCGGATGACGGCCAGCAGCACCGGCTCGCAGCGGCCATAGAATCGCCGCCAGGCATCCTCGCCCGTCGATCGAGCGATCGCCTCCAACAGCACCGTACTGGTCCGGGCTGACGACACGACCGGCCAACCCCCACCCACAAGCCACCCCACAGACAGATCTGCGAGCAAGACCAGTATACCCGAAGGCGGCTACGATGAGGATGGAATAATTGCCAACCCACAGCGAGGCCCCATAAGATCGCCTTCGGCCTTCAAGCACGCCCGGATGGGCATCCGTCCACAAGAGTCTCTATATGCCGCCGCCCGCGTGCGGGCTGGGCCGCCGAGCCAATGGGGTGAGCAGGCTGGCCGATCACGGGCTCTGCTGGGTGTCGCTCCTCATCATTGTGGCGACATCGCACGGTGGACGTTGTTGCCGTCATTCCCCGTCCGTCTGTTCCTTCCACCTGCGGCGCGATCGCTCCCCGAAGGACTCGGGGCACTTCGGCTTGTGACCTGCCACGATCTTCTCGAACTCGGCCATGGAACCCTGTTTGCGAGCATGATCACGTCGGATCTGAGCGACGATCAACTGCCATTCAGCCTCTCGGGCGAGCTTCTCATACAGTCGCTTGGCTATACGAAGGTGCTCGCCATTACCTGGTCCGTAATGCGTTTGAGTCGTTTCTGAGCCGTTTCTGAGCCGTTTGAGTCGTTCCTGAAGCGTTGAGCACGTAGTCGGTTGCCCGGCCGGTCTTTCCGCGGCGAAGGAGGACCTCCCTGCTCACGAGTTCGTCCAGCAGCCGAATGACCGTCGCTCTTGAGACCCTCAGGAGCTTCTGTACCGCTCGATTCGTGGTCACACCTTGCTTTCTGACGGCTCGAACAACCTGCAGTTGCGCCTCGGTCAAGCCTAATGACTGAAGACGATCCTCGCTAAACCGATCCTTGCAGAACATCACCAGGAATCCGCCGGCCTCCTCCCGGAACTCCGGTTCAGGCAACCCCTGTTCGCAGCAGAGGCGACGCATGCGGCCAATGCCCGTACCGGTCAAACAGACCTTCACGAAAAGACAGTGATCGCTTCGCTCAGCGACCGCAGCCTGAGTCGGCCGGAATACCGGCCCCGCTGAAACACCGCTGGAAAACGCCGAAGTCGATCTGGTCGACGTCGTTGTCGCCATCGAAGTTGGCTTTGCCGCAATCACCGGTATGTGGAACGGCGGGTCCGGAATAGCACGACTGGAACGTGTTGAGATCATCCAGGCTCACGTCACCGTCGCGGTCGAAGTCGCCGGAGATTACCGCCGGGCAGCCGTTGGCATCGACGTTCGCGCCCGGAATTGTGTTTGCGCACTGATCCTGCCCGTCGCACACACCGTCGCGATCGGCGTCACCGTCGGAACACAGAGGAATCACATTGGCCGGGTTGGCCAGCGTGCCATTGTTGATCAGGGTGCGGTAGTAGACTCGGCACGCGGGGTTGACCAACCTGGCGCCGCTGTCGGCCTGCAGCGTGTCCACATACACCGCCTCAGCACTGGCCTGGCCTTGGCCGTCGTTGTCGTGCAGGTCCGCGACGTGAACGATGGTGTCACCCGGACCGATGTGCAGCACCATGATCGGGAAATGACCCGCCTTTGTACGATCCAGGCCGGTCGGATCGCGTCCCACATCGCGGCTCATGGCCTCCAACGCCTGGGGATGCACTGCCCCGCGCATCTGGAGCATTGCCTGAGACATGTCGTAGTTCTGGCTGCTGGCGATCGCAAGGTCATAATCGCCGGTCACGCTCAATCGCCAAGGGCCGGGCATCCGTAGCGAGGCGGCCGGTCCGACAGACAAGCTCGCGACGACATCCAACGCGCCCTCCGACCCGGAGAACTGGCCGACGATCGCGCCGTTGTTTGTGAGGTTCCCCACCAGCGTGGTCGTGCCGATCTGCAAGTAGATCGAACCGTCGGGTTCGTTGGTTATGTCGCCGACCCACGTGGTCGTACCGGTGATCACGAGATTTCCGCTGTTGGAGAGGTCGCTGTAGAACTCACCGTAGCCGGTGACCTGGCCGCTCGCGGTGACGGTGAGCACATCGGCCAGGAAGGTCACGCCGGGCAGGTTCATCGCGGCCGACGTGCTGGCCGGCCCAAGGTAGACGCTGGCTCCGCTGGTGGCCGTGAACTGGCCATGATTCGTGAAGAGATCCAGGGCGCTCAGTATGCCCTTGGACATGATGGTCATGTTGCCGCTGTTGGTAACCGCCCCGCTCACGCTCAAGGTGGCGTTGGCTTCGATGGCCGTGTTGCCCTTGAGCGTGAAGCCACCCGGTGCGGCCATATCCAGATTGGAGCCAAGCCGGGCTCGCAAGGTCGCGCCGCTCTCGAGCAGGACTTCGCCCGCATCCACCTGGGCGACGGCGTTGGAAAGGCTGCGCAGCAGGCCACGAATCGTGAGTCGCTTGCCGGGCGCGGTCGCCAGGGCGGCACTGTTCGTCAGGTCGATGGTCCCACCGACTGGCTGGGTGATGAGATCATCGCTACGGAGCAACAGGGCCTTGTTGCCGAAGTTGATCGACGGGGCTTGGGTAAATGCCAATGACGTGCCCAGCATTTCTTGCCCGTTGATCGCAGCGGTGATGGCCGCCGGGATCGTCGGATATGCGACACCGGTGGTAACATTCAGGACGTTGACCGTCTCGCAGGAATCGAGCATGCCGTTGAGATCGAGGTCGTTGGCTTCCGGGCCGAGCGGCGGGACTTCGCACTCGTCGGGCTGGCCGTTGCCGTTGCAGTCGGGGCTTGTGTCGGCGGCGATGTCACAGGAATCGAGCGCGCCGTTGGAATTGCAGTCGGTAGCGGTTCCGGCCGTGATCTCGCACTCATCCGGCCGGCCGTTGGCATTGCAGTCCCGGCTGGTGCTCTCAGCGATATCCACGGAATCGGGCACGGCATTGGTGTTACAGTCCGCGAAGTACTCGTAGGCGCCCATGTCCACGACGGCCGCGCCGTCGCCGTTGCCGTCCATGATCCGCGTCCAGCCGTCCAGATCCGTGGTGAGATCCGCAGACACGGCCGAGTTGTCGCCGACGTCGATGCAGGGCGAGGTGCTCTGCAGTAGGCCCGGCGAAAGCTCTGGGCACTTCGTACGCAAGCCATACGCAAGTTTTCAGGCGGCCGAGGCCCGGATCCGGGTCGGCTTCGGCTTGTCTCGAGGTTGGCTGGCAGTTGCACCCTTGATTTTGACACGAAAAACGCCCCTCAGGGCTTGTTCTGAGGGGCGTCTGAAGTCGCTTTCGGGTTTAGTAAACCGCAGGTCGCCGGTTCGAATCCGGCCGGTGGCTTTGCACGAACATATGTAAACCACTACACAGGAACAACTTGCGTCTGTGCTACACAGGAACCTAACGCCGCCCGCGGTCCCACACGCAGTTCTTACGCAACTCGCGCGCGAGCACGCATCTCGAGGAACGTCGATATTGGCCCGAGAAGCGGGTTTGATGCCATCGCAACCATGAACGCGGATCGAAACAGACCGCAGCTCATGTTGACATTCCACCTGCGCCCTCGGTCCGACGTCGGATCCGAAGCCGAATGCTCTTGCATCAGCCAACGGGCCAACGCGCCGGTTGCCTCGCAGGCCCGATCCTCCCGCTCCGTGGACGTGACCAGCCCGTTCTGGCCATACCGGCCAAACATCTGGTCAAACGCCTCATCCGCCCGGGCGCGAGACTCCTCCCGAAGCTTGGCCAACTCCGCTGCCGATCCCTTCTCGACCATCGCCAATCCTCCGTGACCTGCCGTTCGCGTCGCCCGCATCCTGCCGGCGACTCGTCCCATAAGGCCATGCACCCCGCGCAGCTTTTGCTGTTGACAAAGTCAATACGACTAGACACACTCGACGATATCTAGCGCAACACACAAAAGGAGGTAACGCGATGTTCGCAACTCCGTTCCTCAGATCCAGGTCTTCACACAGAAGCAGTCGAGAGATGAACCCCCCCCACCCCCGGGGCCACGCCGCCGCCCGCCGCGGACTCAAATGTCCTATCAGTGAGTGGTTCGCCGGGAGGTCTGCATGCGGACAGTGCGCCTTCACGCTAATCGAAGTGCTGGTGGTCGTAGCGATCATCGCGCTGTTGCTGTCGATCCTCCTGCCGTCGTTGCATCGCGCCCGCGAGCAAGGCAAGCAGGCCGTGTGCCTGGCGAACCAGCACACGCTGGCGCTGGCGTTCGTGCAGTACGCGGCCGAATTCCGCGACGCGATCGTGCCGTCGTTCACCGACCAGTACAGTTGGGTGGACTGGCCGAAGTTGCCAAACGGCCGCTACCTGACCGAGGACGAGCTGCAGCGCGCCACCGACGTCGAGGCGCACAAGCGGGCGATCCGCGACGGCAAGCTCTATCGGTATACGAAAGCGGTGGAGGTCTATCACTGCCCGTCGGACGGGCGCGACAGGCGGGTCTCTGTCGGCGGGGCGCTCGCGTACGTGACGTATTCGATGCTCAACTGCATGAACGGCGACAACGAGTGGGAGCGCGTGATCGGCGGCACGCGCGTCACCAAGCTCACCTCGGCGATCCGCCGGCCGGGCGACAAGATCGTGTTCGTCGAAGAGTCCGATCCGCGCGGGCTGAACATGGGCTCGTGGGTCATGTACCTGAACCACGAGGAGTGGATCGACCCGCTGACCGTCTGGCACCACGGCTGCAGCACGCTCGGGTTTGCCGATGGCCATGCATTCGTACGCCGCTGGCTTGATCCGCGCACGGTGAAGATGAGCCAGCAGCAGCAGTTCTACCAGCAAGCCCAGAACAACGCCGACTGGCGATACATGAAACGGTCGTGGACGGTCGCGCGGTAGCCGGCGGAGAGCTATGAATGAGGGGATGGGGGATGCCGGGCTTTCCGCGGGCGGCGTAGAAAACGGGACAGACAGGTCCGCTTTCTGGTCTGACAGCCGTTCGCCACAGCGGTACCGAACGGCGCATCGTCTCCAAATCGTTCCGGCGCCCCCCCTCGCGCAAGAATCAATCAGCAGGTCCGGATGCCGGCGGAGCGCCCTCGAGCTTGGCTGCTACCCATCGACGAACCTCAGCCATCTCGTCAGGCGTCACGGTTCCAGGTAGCCCAAGACTGGACGCCGCCAACCCCAGCAATAGCGTTGTCATGACGAGGAATCTCCGGCTTCAATCCTACTTCACCAGTCGCCAGCCGGAAGCGTCAACGGCCAGTGCGGTGTGGCCCTTGTACCGAGCGTACAACCTGTGCATTTCCTTGATGGTGTCGAAGTAGCCTACCACGTGGGCTGCGCTAAAGGAACCGCCGGCTTTTACGGGCTTGCCATGGATCTCCTCGATCATGACGATGATTCCGCCGGGGCGTTGGCTGCACCACGCCTCATAGACGACGGCGGGGGAAAGTGTCAGACCCGCCAGCCAGGGGCCGTCTTCACCCGTTTTCTTGTCCCGCAAGTGGTACGCGCGAATGAAATGCTCCGGCGTCTTGTGGGTGTCGCGTCGGTAGCCGAACTTCAGGTCGGGTGGAAACGGGGTGAAAAACTCGCTGGCTGGGATGCGAACACCCTTTGGACTGCTCAGGTAACTGAGGTAGACTTCGCTGAAGGTGTCGCCTTTCTCGTGGCGGATGCAGCCCGGCGTGTCGTTGCGCAGGAACATCTCATCCGAATCGTTCACGCTGTCGATCTGATCCATCAGGACGAAATACCGCTCTCCCCTGGGGAACACGATCAGTTGCGTCCACCGCGACCCTGCGTTGTGGCCAGGGGCGGCATATTCGTACTTGTAGGTCGTCTTCACCGCGACGAAATCGCTGCCCCGGATGACCTCCGGCTGCACCGGTTTCATTCGGTGGCAGAGCTGCGGGCCCTCGACCATACGCTTGCGATGGCTGCTGCCGTGGGCCATGAGGGCGTATTCCCGTCGCGCCGGGTCGGTCTCGTTCTCGTACCAGGTGTAACGGCCCACGCCGTGTCCGTCCGGTGCCAGGACCTTCTCGCTCCAGGCCTCGTCGCTGCCTGCCTCCATGAGCCAGTCAACGACCATCAGCCCGTCGCCGACTTCGCGGAAGCCCGTGGCCTTATCGAGAAACGATCCCTTTTCGATGCCGGTCATCCACTGCTTGGGGTCTTTCTTGGGAATGACGGCTTCGAGTTTGTCGGTTTCGATCTTGATGGCGCAGTCGTCCTCGGTCACACGCACCCATTCGGTGTCTTTCGTCGGCTGCCCTAGGACGGATCCGGAAACCGCGACCGCCACAAGCCAGCAGGACGATGGCAAGGATCTCTGAGTCATGAAGGTTCGGGAGAGTCTCATGCGGCGTCCTCAAGTTGAAGCGACCGTGACGAGCGAAGATTGGGTCAGCAATGCAGGCATTGTACGATACGGTGCCTGCTGGCGGCAAGTTGCCTTAAGTCGGTGACTCGCCGGCACTCTGCGGCCGAACGAGTAACATGGGCCGGGTGGCCTGCAGGCAGGAGAGCCAGACGAGAACGAATCCGGGGGAGAACCTGCGCGCGGCACGAGCGCTACGGCGCGGACGGCGTTTCCGCCAGAGACCGAGATCACGGGGAGCCCGGTGGGGCCGGGCGTCGGCGGGCAAGCTCAGCGATCGTATCGTCTGACAGGGCAACTCGGTAGAACCCGAGGTCGGCCAGACGGCCGCGGAAGTAGTCGTGTGAGCCTATGCCAATCCGCAAGGGCGCACCGTTGCTCAAATCGAGATCACCAGGCTTGAAGGACCGGGAGCGAGTGACGAGCAAGCCATCGACATAGAGGCGAAGCTGGCTGTCGTCGCGCACGGCGGCGACGTGGTGCCAATCGGGAGGAAATTCGTGGTCGCAGGTCACGTTGCAGCCGGCTTCGAACGACCAGACGTGCCCGGAAGGCATCGTGCCGGCGAACAGCTTGCCCTTGTAGACGGCCATCGACCAGACACGGCGATATCGGATGTCAGGCGTAGAATCGAGCCAGCCGATTTCTGTCCACGTCGTGCCCCCGTCATGGCGATAGACCTTGGCCAGCGGCAGCGAGCCGGCGTACAGCTTGCCGTTGTAAACGACCATCGCCATCGTCTCGTTCTCCTCTCCGAGCCGGCCCTGATAGGCCCATCGGTCACTCTGGTCAAGGCGATAGACGGTCGCTTTGGGCCACGTGGCGAGCCAGAGATGTCCTTCGTACGGCATGAAGGCGTATGTCTGCATGGTCTCAGGTGGAGCGCCCAGATCCTGCCAGCCGCGTGAGGGGTGCCAGCGGGCAACTCGACCGGGTCCGTCGTAGGAGGTCGTGTAGATGTCGCCATTGTAGACGCCCAGCACTTCCACGCGGCAGCCCGGATCGCCCAGGCACCTCCAGCGGCTGCCAGCCTCATATTCGTAAAGCCCGCTGCCGGCCTTGTAGATGGTCGTAGCATAAAGCTTGCTGCGGTAGACGGTCAGGCTGTGCACGGTGTCGGCCACGCCGTTGCGGGGGTTCTGAAGCTGACCACAACAGGTCCATTTGGACGGGCTCTCATGCCGATAGACCTTGCCACCCGGGTTCTTGTTCGGCGAAGGGGGCAATGACGAGCCGACGGAGTCGTAGCAGGCGGTTCCGGCGTAGAGCCGGCCCTCGAAAACCGCCAGCGTGGTGACCGCGTTGGCGGTGTCGGGCGAGCCGCAGTCCTCCCACCGAGTGCCGCCGGCGTAGCGGTAGACGTGGCCGGCCTGATCGGCGTCGAGCTCGAACGTGGCGGCATAAAGGCTGTCACGCCACACGCAGAGCGCAAAGACCATCCTGCAGTTGCCGGGTCGGCCGCAGTCGGCCCAGGGTTGGGTAATCTTCGCATCGTCGATGCCGAAGGCGAGATTGCGCCAGTTGGGCTGGCCCGAGGTGACGCCCGGGTAGTTCATGATGCTCAGCGTGAGGCCCTTGCGTGTGGCGGGATCGAACTTGGCCGCGATATCACCAATGGCGTCGTCCAGGCCCTTGTCGGTGTAAACCCACCCGACGAGCGCAAAGGGTGTCGTTCCGAGCGCCAGGTCCAGATGGTCGGGAATCTCGATGAAACCATTACGGCCGTTGAATTCGGCAGACCCGCCCGCGTTCCAAGTGATGTTGTGGGCGATGCCGTCGTGGCCCCGACCGGTGGCATCGCGGGCGTCGGTGGCGAGCGGCCAGTGGGCAATGGGCACGGGCTGGGCCGGGAGTTCTGCGGCCATCGCCGCGGGAAACACGAGCCAAGCGAAAACCGCGCGGAAGTGCTGCATAAACGCCGTTTCCATGTCAATCACCCTTGCGAGTTCGCGTCCACGTCACGCGTACACTCAAATGGCGCGGTCCGATGTGCCCGTTTCCTTCAGCCATCACCGCCTCGTCCATGTCGCGTCAGTACGTACATTCGTACGCCGCGTGAGCGAAAGTCCACAAATTCTCTGGCGGGGCATCGAAGAAATGGTCCGAGGCCGAGAGGATGTAGCCGCCATTGGAGCCGAAACCCTCGAAGAGCCGCCGGACCTCCGCGCGGATCTGCCCGGCCGTGCCTCTGGTCAAGACACCGAACGGGCTCATCCCCTCGATCATGGCAACCTTCCCGGCGAAGACATCCCGCACACGCTCGGGATGGGTGATGCTCCCGCCGACCCCGGCGGCGCGAGGGCTGCTGAGGCGTCGGTACCGTTCCCAACGATCTGGTCCAGAATGAGCATCATGCCGCCGCAGGTGTGATCGGTCACTCGATGGCCGGCTGCGTGCAAGGTATCGTGAATCTGCTGGTCGTAGGGAAGGCTCCCATCAGAGTGTCAGGTGAACGCAGCATACAACCTGATGCGTTCACCTGCCATCAGAGGATGGCCCCGGGTGGCCACCATGCCTCACCTCGGTATCGACAAAGCTGATCGTGTCCGGCTGCTCGGCCAGAGTGTAGCCTGCGACCTTGTTGCCCGCGAAATCCTCAAAGCCACCGTTAGCCAGGTTCGGCGCAGGGTCGGGCACAAGCCTTGCTTCAGTCCCCTTCACAACAAACGGGGCATCTTCCACCATGAGCCCCTCGGCCAGGTTCTCATCGTGCGCCAGCACTGAGCCGGCATAGCCAACGGAGAAGACCGAGGGGATCAACTCCAATTTGTTACGCTCGCAAACCTGCCGCACCTGGTCCAGACGCTGGAAGAAAGCCGGAGTCTTCTTGCACAGTGTGTCCAGCCCAAACGACACCACCGCCCCGTTGAGACCGGCCTTCCCGGCCGTGTCCAACACGTTGGTAACTTCTGCGACATCGCCGTCCGAGTCCAGGCTCCAGCCAAACACCCATACCAAGCGGTCCGCGTAGGGGGCGGCGGCAGTGACATTCGCCAGGCCCGCAACAAGCAGAAAAAGGGTAGGAAAGTGCTTCATGTCGGATCCTCGAATTGACCGTTGGATTGTCCTGCGCGTGTCGGGCATGTCAACCGACATTTCCCAGATCACCTCACCCGGCTACGCCGCCGGGCGGTGTCCCGCTCCGGCGAGGGACTTCAAGACCCGAAGGCCGGATGCGTTCGGTGGTCTCTACGCCGTTTCGTCGGTCATGGTGATGCTCTTGAATTTGCAGAGCCGCCGCAAATCCTCGCGCACATCGCCGTAGCAGGTGACACGGTGTAGGCCGTGAGACCAGTTGAGCCAGAGCTTCCGGGAATCGCCGTCGATCTTGACTGTAATCTTCGTGCGACAGCCGCGCTCGCTTTCGGGCGTGTCGATGATGGTGCCGGTGAAACAGCGCATGTTGTCCGCATCGACGAGAATGGCCTGCGTGACCTTTTGCCCGACGCGCATGCGCACCTGCGGCACGCAGCCCTCCTGGCGCTCCATGATACTGCGGAGCTTGTACGGGGCGGCAGGTCCGGCGGGACCATCCATTTTCATCGAGCCGAGGCAGTGAGCCAGGATGATACCGTCTTGCGAGGTGTCCATGGTCGGATCGCTGATGAAGCCAGGGCGACCTGCCACACCCTGGAATATGATGTGGGTCATGGCGCAGCTCAGGTCGGACTCGCAGATTCCGCCGAGGCCCATGTTGTTGAGCCGCACGTTTCCGATGCAGGGAAACGCCGGAAGCTGATGGTACATCGTGCCGTAACAGTCGGTGGTCATGACGGTGGCGTTTTCTTCATCCATGAGCTTCTCGAACGCCAGGGCCAGCCGGCAAGAACGCATTACTTCGTCGCGCGAGGGCTCCACGACGGCTGTGGCACCGCGAATCCACTGTTCGGCCTCGGCTCGAGCGACCGATTCGGGAATCGCCTCATACGTCTTCATCATGCGTTCGCGATCGATCACCTCGACGGATGTGCCGAACTTCTCCGTGAGTGGGTTGAGCCGGGCTGCCGGCCAGGGCCGCGAAGTTACGTTGAGGATCTTCGCCTCGTGGAGGTGATGGATGGCCCGGATCGGGCGGATGGCCACGGCCAATTGGCTGGTGTCGCTGGTGAGCAGGCAATCGAGCTGAGTCCCTTCCTTGCTCCTTGCGAGTGCGCCGAAACCGGTCCACTCGTGTCCGGAGTAGGGGGCCGCAAAGAGCATCGTGGGTTTGTTCGCTGCTAGCAGCTCCTGCAACATGGGCGTAACGCCCATCGATAGGTGAATGATGAGCACGCCGTCAACGCCGGCGAGCGCTTCCTTGGCCTGCCGGGCCTGCTCGACGGACGTAACCGGCGTGTTCTTCTGCGTGGGCGGCGTGGCGACAAAGTCCACATCCGCGAGTTCCTTGCTCATCTTGGTCAGGTCGGCTTCGTAGCGAGCAATTTCGGCATTGAGGTTGAGCTTGGGCGTTGGCCAGAGCCCGCCGGCAGGATTGGCCAGATAGATCTTGGCCACACGCACTTTCGAGCCGCGGCAACCGGGACTCACCAGGCTGAGGGGCGTGGGGGGCGAGGCAGCGGCTTCGGACCAGAAGAACCCTCTCCGGTTCGTACAGCCGGTGCACAGAACGCTTCCGGCGATGACCGACCTCATCACGTCTCTTCGCGTTGGTGTCCAGTTCATGCCAAGCTCCTTGGAAATGCCCCCGTACCGATCGAAGCATAATCGGGTTGGGGATCGGATGCCAGTGTAGCGTGAACTGGCGGGGGTTTAAGGATCAACGGGACTGAATTCCACCGCGCGGCAAGACGAGGGCGTGATGGATCGCTGTCCTCATCGGTGTCCAGTCCCGCTTCACGAGGCCCGGCCGCCCCGGCCGGGGGAGGAGTACCATGACGTTTATCAGGACGCTGCTGCTCGAGTTCGTGGACGAACACGGCGTGAGCCACATCTACGAGCTGCACATCGAGATACTGCGCGACAAGCCGGAGACACCGGAGCACACGAGTCACTTCGCGCAGTTCGGGTCGGCCGGCTTTCCGGTTCCGCTGTAGCACCGCTGGAAGATGCCGAAGTCAGATTGGTCTGTGTCGCCATCACCGTCCGCGTCCAGTCGCTCGAAGTGACTGGACAGGCAATCAGCGGGGAGGTTGGTCATGCCCTCTCCGGTTTCGCAGGCCCGAAAGACCAGTAGATCGGCCAGATCGACATCGGCATCGCTGTCGAAATCGAACCGGTGCTTGTAGGGGCGGGCCCAAGCCTCGATGGAATCGGCGCTCTCGGTTGTCGAGCTCACGGCCGTCACCACGTAGTAGTAGGTCACGCCGCCCTGAACGGCCGTGTCGGTCAGATGGTTTTCCGCGAGACTGGCCAGAGTTGTATACGGACCGCCTGGCGCGATCGATCGCTTGACTCTGTAACCGGTTGCCCCGGCCGAAGTACTCCAGGTGAGCGTGACCCGAAGCTGGCCCGGCACGGCTATCAAGTCTGCGGGCGCAGGAAGGAAGGCGTGGCCCTCGAACTCCAGTTCAGCCACGTTGCAGTAGGCTCCGCCGGGAGAGAGATACCGAACAAACCGGAAGCCGGAGACCTGTTCGATAGCCTGGTCGTTCACCGTCTCTTCCGAGGGGGTGTCGGTGATGGTGAACAAGTTGGTCGCACCGCTGAAACTCGCGTTGCTGGATCCCTGGAACCGCCCGCCGACCATGCGCGCGGCGTAGCCTGGGCGGGCCCAGTAACGCACCTTGGTGATTCGTTTGAGCTGGCCGGAGCCGAAGTCCAGCCCTGCCCAGGCTCCGCTGGCTTCGGGAGCGTCAAAGAACGAGTGCGGTACGCCGTCGAATGCCTTCTGAAAGACGTTGCCGGCGTTGTTCCAGGAGCCAGCGGTGCCGATGACCGTTCCGTTCAACCGTTCGCTGGATGCCCATACATCCACGCGGTCCACGGGGATCGAGCCGCCGGAACTGGCGGTGTTCCGGTTACCCGTCACGCGTATCTCGAAGACATGGCTGCCCGCACCCAGCGAGGGACTGACCCAGACCAGCGCCTTGTCAGTTCGGTCTGACGCATAGAAGTCCACCATTGTCTCCGCTCCACCATCGATGGACACGGCTCCTATGCCGTGGTTGGATGCCTTGGCGGCGTAGAGATCGATCCGTGCTCCTTCGAACCGGAGGCGGCAGACACTACCGGTGACGCTTGACCAGTGGTTGTCGCTGAAGAAGGCATTGGATTGCGTTGACGAGTAGTTCCAGGAACCTAAGTACTCAAATTCGCTCTTTTTGGTACCGATGGTGCTGTCATTGATGACCGCGGAAGGGGGATCGTAGATGCGGCAGCCGTCGATCTCTGAGTAGTTGGGAGCGGGGGTGGTGTCGTCAAAACCGTAGGTCATGCCGCTGTTCAACATGACATACATGGCCTGAGAGGGCATGTAGTCGGCATAGATGCTCTTGCGGACGATTCCGTCCCGGTACCAGATCGCATAACCAGGACCCCACTCCAACCCGTAGGAATGCCAGCTGTCCACACCCAGGTTGTAGAAGTTGCTGCTGTTCCAGGTTGCAGACGGGCCATAGCACAATCCCATGTGCATACGGTCGTCGCCGCCAAAGTACTCGGCGATGTCGAACTCCGGCGGCCAGCCCCACGATAGCATCCAGAACGCTGGCCAAGTGCCCCTGCCGGTGGCGAAACGGGCGCGGATCTCCACGTATCCGTAGGTGAAGTTCTTGATGCCGTCGGTGTACACGAAGCCTTCGCTCCAGGGATACCCGCCGAACTCGCTCCCGGTTGCCTTTCGGCATCGAAGCCAGAGCGAGCCGTCCTGGACGTAGGAATCGGCCTGGGTGATGTAGCTGGCGTACTGATCGGTGTGATGCTGGCCGCCCCAGGGAAGCTGCCCGCTCTTCCACTTGCTCGAGTCGATCTGGGAGCCATTGAACTCGTCGCCGAAGACCAGCGGCCAGCCTGTGCTGGGCGGTGCGGCCAGAGCCTGCAGTCCGCCGAGGAAGACGAGGTTCCACCAGCAGACACACCACAGGCCACGAACCGGCATGGACGACCCTCTCCGCGACTGCCCCATGCTTTATTATTGCGGGAGCTGGGGCTTGGATCAAAACTGCCGCACCGACTCGTGACGCGGCAATGCCGAAAAAAGACATAAAGTCTATCCAGGCAAGACGTTAGGCCTGTCCCGCTTCCGGGCGAATGAGGGCTGCCCCGGCTCGGCTGCCGGGGGGGGCGGGCGTGGGCCCTTCGGCTTCTCACTTGGGGCATCAAGGCCGGACGCGGTCGTGGCCGAGTACCCAAGGGACGATCAGGGCGCAGAGGCGGCTTGGCTGGTGCTGGACATCGAAAGCGGGAGCCGGCCCTTGTGTTTCCAGAGCCGATCCTTGAGTTGTGGGAACAGCGCCAGGGCATTGTCGCGGAGGATCTGTCGGCCGATGCGCAACGCGTGCTCCTCGTTCAGATCGCCGCGATCCACTTTCTCGGCGAGGACCTCCGCCAGGCACCGCCGGGTGAACTCGGTTGCCCCGTAGACGCCTTCCGGGTGCAAGCAGTCGCTGCCCCACAAGATGCGGTCCGACGGCATCACTTCCAGCCAGACGTGAAACGCTCGCTTGGCCATGCTGTAGCTCAGGGTGGGCAACCAGACGGAGTCGAGCCAGACATGGGAACCGTGCCGCATCACAATCACCCCCGTCTCGTCGACCCAGGGAAAACCTCCGTGAAAGAGGATGAACTTCGTCTTGGGATTTGCCTCGATCAGATCGACCAGCAGCATCGGGCTCGAACCTTGGATGCGGGCGTGACCGGTGTGAATCTGAATGGGAAGCTCATGCTTGGCGGCCAACTCGACGAGGTGCCACATGAGGAAGTCCTCGAAGTCGCGCACTTCTTCGGGTTTCAGTTCTCCACGAGGCCGGCCGAACACCTGGGCCGCGCGTTGCCTGGCCACTCTCCTGAACTCCAGCGTGCGCACATATGCCAACACCTGCTTGAGAGCCACCGCGCCCCGTGACTTGGCGGCGGCGATGAGGCGGTCGATCAGCATCAGGTAGTCATCCAATGACTCGACGCGCAGCCCCTGTTCGCGAGCGAACTTGTACGGATCGTCGTGGGGATTGGGGAATTCGGAGGGGTGGAATCCGCGGACGAGCGGGTCCACGTTGAGCACGAGCGCCGCGAAGGGGTAGTCCGGCCGATGGTCCAGATGAGCCCAGAACGGATCGACAAGCATCAGCTCGATGTTGGCACGTTCCGTGATGACCTCATGCAGCCATCTGGGATCGCGGTAGTTCTCGGTGATCCTCCGGTCCAGCTCGCAGGCCTGGGCGTCGGTGATGCGATCGAAGTCGATACCGTACAGGTCCTGGATGGCCGGCAGCTGGTAGCGATAGAAGCTTGTGGCTCGAGCATTGACGAAGTCACTCTTGGCCACTGCCCACCAGGTTTCGCAAGGCTGATCGGGCTTGCGTTCCGTGAGGGGGTTGAACCAGGGATAGTAGCTGCTGTGCCAGAGCTGGTAGAGATTCATGCCACCGCCCCCGCCTGCGCGGGTGACCAATCGTTCGAAAGGCACGAGATGGTCATGAGTATCGATGGCGGGAACAGCATCGAGACAAGCCTTGATGCGGGCGTACGTGGGCGTACGTCGTTCAAGTCCGGACCTGCTGTAAAGGGGAGTGCAGGAGGCGAACAAAGCGACGATCGTCAGGCATCGCATACTGCGAGACAACATGGCCGCTCCTCCCGAAATCGCATGGTGGCCTGGCTCGGTTCAGCGAGCGTGGCCGGTCGCGGTACGCAATGAGCGCTCCGATCAGCGGGTCAAGCGCATTCGGGCATTCAAGGCGGATTAGTCGACTGTCCAGAGGGTCAGCGAATCCTGGTCCTTGATGAAAAGCCTGCTGCCCGAAGCGACAGGATACGCATAGGTAGGCGTGTCCGCCACCTTGATCTTGGCCCGTTCGGTGTACTGCTTGTCTCCCGGGGCGAACACGATCAGCTGCGAAGCGGGAGTCAGGGCCAGCAGTACGGTGCCGGCGTCTACGATCGAGCCGTAGCCTCCGCGCGAGCCACCTCCTCGCCCGCCCATTCCCGGACCGCGGCCTCGGCCTTCCCGGCCGCCTCCAGGACCCATGCCTTCACGACCGCCAGGAGGTCCCTCTCGCGGTTGACTCGCGGCACTCCGCTCGGCGTCGCTCGGCCGGTTAGTCGCGCCACGATCACCCTCCCGAGCGGTTCCGTCGCGACCGCCTCGTTCACGACGGCCCTGGCCGCCCATCCCGCCAGGCCCTCCCATTCCCGGTCCTCCCGCGTCGGCCGGGCCGACTGATACCGTCCACGCAGTCTTGCCGGTCTGCTTATCGAGGCAGAAGAGCTCGTTGGACTGACTCAAACCATACAGAAGCCCTTCCTTGACCACCGGGGTGTTGAACTGCACGGACTGATCGGGGTTCCGCCAGATTTCCTTGACGGCTACGCCGTCCCCATCCTTCTCGAATCGGATCGCTCGTGTTCCACGGCTGCTGCCGGAGAAGATCAGAACCTGTCCATCCACGACCGGTGTCGAGGCGTTGTACCCGCGCATCCCCTGCTCCATGGCAAACGGCGTCTCCCACACTTGTTTGCCGTCCGCCAGCCTGATGGCCGCGATCCTGCGTTCGGTCTCGGCGATGATTAGTCTCATGCCATCGATCATCATTAGCACCGGCGAGGCATAGGCTGGGCTGTCACCGGTCCATGTCCATTTCTGCTCGCCGCTTGCCAGGTCGTACGCGATGAGCGCTCCGTTGTCGCCGCCGCCGAGTTGAGCGATGCACATCCCGTCGATGATGATTGGGGAACTGGAGGTGAAGAATCTCGGGACGGCGCCCTTGAAATCGTCCTTGCGCCAGAGCACCTTGCCCGTGGCGGCCTCCAGGCAAGAAAGTGTGCCCCGAACGCCCAGGGCTACGATCTTGCCCTCAGCAACAGCCGGCGAGCTTCTCGGTCCGGAGAAACTCGACGCCGGGCCCGTGGCACCAGGTGACTCGTACTGGTCTTTCCAGATCTCCTTTCCGCTGGCGGCGTCCAGGCAGTACAGGGTCTCTTTGCCGTCCAGGCGCGAGAACACGTAGAGCCTCTCTCCGAGCAACGCCGGCGTAGCGACACCCTCACCGACCGGCACTTTCCACTTCTGGGCCAAGGCTGTTGGCCAGGATTCGGGGGCCTTGAACGCGGCCTTGGCGTCGCGGTTGACGCCGCGCCACTGAGGCCAGTCCTGGGCCCGAGCGTCACCAGTGACGACGTACAGCAGAATCCCCAGTGCCCAAAAGGCAACCTGACTCGGAAACCGCATGGCATGGCTCCTTCGCATCAGCGTACCCCGGAAAATGAGATGGTCGACCGGCACCAAGATCCCACCAGGGCTTGTGGTTGTCAACAGGCCTCGCCCCCGCTGAATGGGAGAGCAGTCCATCGGCCGGTGACGTCGGGCCTGAGCAGGCAAGGACGTTGGAGGGCATGGTTGACGCTCGCGTGACGCGATCTCCGGGAGCTGGTTGCCTCATCTACGACGAAATCATAGAATCGGTACTCTTGGTCACCGCGTAACCGGAGACGCAGTGACTGCAATTCGGACAGGGGTTGGGCGAGGCGAGCGTGATGCGTCGATGGCTGTCGATGACGGTCGTGCTGGTTGGGTTGGTCGTACTACGCGTTCATGCCCAAGATGCCGGTCCCGGGTCGAGGCCAAACCAGAGCGTCGCCCAGCAGCTTGGCTTCCGCATCGATGAACGGTTGCTCATCATTCACGCGGACGACGCGGGCATGTGTCATGCAGTCAACCTCGGCACGATCGAGGCCACCTCGAAGGGGATCGTCAACTCGGCGAGCGTCATGACCCCCTGTGCCTGGTTTCCCGAGATGGCCGCCTATTGCCGTGACCACCCCCAGTTGGACACGGGCGTTCACGCCACCCTCACCAGCGAGTGGAAGTACTATCGATGGCGGCCGGTCTCTCCCCACGACAAGGTGCCTGGCCTGCTCGATTCCGAGGGCTTCCTCTGGCCCGACGTGAGGGGCGCTGCCCAGTCCGGCCGGGCGGAAGAGGTCGAGCAGGAACTGCGTGCCCAGGTTCAGCGGGCATTGGCCTTCGGGATCAAGCCCACGCATCTCGATACCCACATGGGAACCGTCTTCTCCCGCCCCGACTTCTTCCAGGCGTATCGCAAGGTTGCCAACGAGTTCAAGCTGCCGTACCTGCTGCCGCGCCTTGCACCGGATCGGCTGGGGAAGATGAATCCGGCGATCCGGGCCACGGCCGTGGCTCTGCAGAAGCTCATGGAGAGCAGCGGGGAGTTAACTCTTGATGATCTGGTGAGCATCGAAGGCGATGTGCCTCCAAGGGATCAGAAGCGGTTCTACCTCGATGCGATTCGTTGCCTCCGCCCCGGCATCACCCAGATCATCATTCACGTGGGTATCGAAAGCCCTGAGTTGGCGGCCACGACTTCCATGCATGCCCGTCGCGACATGGATCGCCAGGTTTTCATGGATCCCGAAGTCAAGCAGGTGATCGAGGCGGAGAAGGTTCGCCTGATCACGTGGCGGGAGATCGGCGAGCGCCAGCGCCGCTTCCTTGGATTGCACGGCGGGCCGTCGACCGCACCGGCAGCAATACCGGGTGGGGTCGAAGCGCGGCCCGGGCCCGAGCACGAGAGGGGAGTGGTCAAGGCTTCGCAGATTCGCCCGATGAAGAGCGAGTCCGACCCTCGGCTGGCGGTACTCCTGAAGCGGTATGAGGAGCCACCCGGTGATGTCCCCTGGGCGATGGACCGCATCTCGACCATGCCTTCCTGCGACATCTACGACCTGCAGTTTCCCTCGCCGGTCATCACGGCGACGCCGGAGAACAATACCGTCTGGTGCGAGTACTACCGTTGCCGGGGCGAGGCCAAGCGCCCAGCGGTTATCGTGCTGCACATCCTGGATGGCCGTTTCCGTGAATCGCGGCTGATCTGTCATTATCTCGCCGCCCGGGGCATCGACTGCATGATGCTCAAGATGGCTTACTACGGCCCGCGCCGCCCGAAAGACCCGGAGCGAGTCCGGGCGTTCACGCAGGATATCGACACCGTCTGCGAGGCGGTCCGCCAGTCGGCCATGGATGCCCGTCGCGCGGCTCGGTGGTTGGAAAGCCGACCCTGCGTGAATGCCAGCCAGATCTCGATCCTCGGAACCAGCCTCGGCGGTTTCGTAGCCAGCGTAGCCAGCGGTGTTGACGGTCGCTTCGCCCATTCCGTTCTGATCCTCACCGGCGGCGATCTGCCCACCGTCCTCACGACGAACGAGAAGGAGGTGGCCGCGGCCCGGCGGGCGTTCGAGGCCAGCGGCATGACTCGCAAGGACCTGGTTCGCAGACTGGAACTTGTCGAACCGTTGACCTTCGCCAGCCGCATTGACGGCAAGACGGTACTGATGATCAACACTCGCGAGGATCCGATCGTGCCGCCCACTAGTGCCCGAGCACTGGCCAAGGCCATCGGAGGTGTGCGTCACCTCTGGTATCCGGGCGACCACTACGCGATCATCTACCGGGTGTTCGAGATCCTGGACCGCGTGGCCAGGTATCTCACCGACTCGCCGCAGGCGGATTCGCGTTCGGGGGGCATGTGATGAGCGCGGCGGCCAACGTTGCCGACCTGCTTGACGACCTTCTCAAACCGGAGGGCGCCCCCATCAGCGACCCGGGACAAATTGAACGCGCCCTGGCTCTCTTGTGGGAGCCCTCCGCCGAGGGCGGCGACAGGGTGGCCAGCCGGATCTGCGTCGCCAATCTCGTGATCGTCAGCCGGGCGGAGAACTGGCACGGGCTGGTCGAGGTCCTGGCCGACATCTCACCCGCCTATCCGACGCGGACCATCGTGCTGTTGCCGGGCGGCGATGCGATCACGGCCTTTGTCTCTGCCCTCTGTCATGTGCCCCAGCCACACCAGCCACAGGTCTGCTGCGAGCAGGTCGTTCTTCGTGGCGGGCCGGCCGATGGCCGGAACCTCGACCGGACGCTGCTCCCGCTGCTGGAGTCTGACGTGCCCACCATGGTGTGGTGGGTCCGGGACCCGGCCGATTGCCCTGCGCTGCTCCATTCCGTTCGGCAACGAGCGGATCGGCTCATCCTTGACGCCGGCCGCGCGGGCTTCGCACACTTGGCGACCCGGGGACGCTGTGCGGTTCGTGAGCTGGGTTGGTACCGTACTGCTCGCTGGCGACAACTGATCGCTGGCATGTTTGACGGCTCGGGCGCTGATGATCCCAACCGCATCGAGCATGTGATCGTCGGCGTCGGCGAGTGTGGCCCTGACAGTCGGGTGGATGCCGTATGGATGGCCGCCTTCTTGGCCGGTCAGCTCGACTGGCACCCGCGGAAGACCGTAGCCCAGGGCGTCTACGAACTTGCCGCCGGACAGCGGCTTGTGAAGGTGGAGTTGGTGCCGTGCAATTCCAGAGGCGGTGCCTGCAGAGTCGTGATTGTTGGGGGGGGGTACAGCTACGAGATTGCGTCGTGCCCGCACAGTCCAGGCGAGTTCCAGGTGCACATCTGCGACGAGAACACCTGTCTCCTGCCGCGCTGTCTCGAGTCGCCGTGTCTTTCCCGCAAGGACGCACTACTGGCAGCCATGACCGGCCGATTCGTCGATGCGGCCTTTGCCCGGGCAGCTCCGATCGCGGCATGGATGGCAGAGCAGGTGAGAGCTGAGGGATGAAGGTCCAGGTTACCGATATCGCGGCTCCGGGATGACCGTCATCCACGCAGCGGCACGGGCCGCCGCTCATGGCGATGCAGGCGCGAGCTGATGAGCAGTTCTTCGCTTTGTCCTCCTCATCCCTGGCTTCCCAGGAGTACCGACCAGAACAGATGCTGTTTTCGTTCGTCCGGCATGGGATCCAGTCGGAACTCGCGTAAATGGCGGATCTTGAACCGGTCCGCAAAGGCGGCGCGGATCTCCTCCTCGGACACCCTCGGCGGCCCCGGGTCGGTGTTCTCGTTGGCGTTCCCGCACAGCACCAGCAGGAGACCTTGCTTCGCGAGCAACCGGCGCAGTGCGGTCACATAGGCGGCCTCGTCGATCTTGCGGACCGCGTGGTAGCAGCCGATGTCCACGATCAGGCCGAAGGGTCCGCCCAGATCAGGCAGTTTGAAAACGTCGGCCAGGACAAAGCGACATTCCGCACCGGCTGCCACGGCTTTCTGTCTGGCCCGTTCCAGGGCCGTCGGTGAGATGTCTACCCCGGTGACGTCAAAACCCAGCGATGCGAGCCAGAGGCAATCGTTACCGGTGCCGCAGCCCAGTTCCAGGGCCCGGCAGGGCTGGATGGCCTGTTCCTCGAGGACGCGAGCCAGTTCGCGGTTGCGTTGTCCACGCTCCCATGGCGTGTCGTTCTGAAGGTATCGCTCGTCCCATGGATTGGGCATCGCCGGTCCTCAGCTGCAATCCTGCTTTGAGGCAGGAGATCGTCCTCTTGTCGGTTCGGTGGCCTTGTCCAGCCTGTCTGCGGTGTTCCCGCTCTGTAGCTCGGCTGCTGTGGGCATTTCAATGCTGAATCGCGTACCGAGTCCCGGCTCACTGGAGACGTCGATTCTGCCCTGATGAGCTTCAATGATCCGGGCGACGATCGCCAGGCCGAGGCCGGTGCCGGCGCCCTGCGCCTTGGTGGTGAAAAACGGCTCAAAGATGTGCGGGAGGTCGGCCTCGCCGATACCCGTGCCGGTGTCACTGACGGTGAGGATCGCCAGGCGACCCTGGTCGGCAAGCCGGGCCCGGATCACGAGCTTGCCTCCGTCCGGCATGGCGTCGGCGGCGTTGAGCAGCAGGTTGATGAGTACCTGGGCGAACTGGACCCGGTCGGCCAAGATGGTTACCGGCGTTTCGGGGAAGTCGCAGAGCAGTTCAACGCGACATCGATCCAGGCGAGGTCGGACGAAAGCCACGGCTTCGTCGACGAGCTCATTGATTCGCGTGGGCACGGGATGAACGGGCTCATCGCGAGACATGGCCAGCAGTCGCCGGACGATCATCTCCATGCGGTGCAGACCGTTCTCCATCAGGTTGAGCAGCTGACTGACCTGGGCGGCATTGGCGGGATCGCGGCGGATGATGCGGATGCTGTTCTGCAGGCCGTCGAGCGGATTGTTGATTTCATGGGCCACGGTGGCGGCCAGTTCGCCGATCAGCGCGAGCTTCTCGCTGCGAGTCAGTTGCCGCTGGAGCCGGTCCTGTTCGCGGGCGGTTTCGCGGAGTTGGCCCGCCAACTGATCGAGCGAGGCGGCCAGCTTGAGGAAGTCTCCGTCGGGCAAGAAGTGCACTTCCTGGGTCGGGTCGCCGTGGGTAATGGCCTCGGTCGTTTCTCGCAGGGTGTGAAGCCGCCGACGCAGGATGTGGGTGGCGATGTAGGCCACCAGCCAGGCGGCCAGGGTACCGGCGACCAGCATGGCGAGGATCGCTCGCCATTGACCCGGCCAGATGCATACAGCCGCAATCGCCGCCAGCGCGGCGAGAGCGGTGTAGGACGCCACAAGACGGCGGCGGAGACTATGGTGTCGCCAGGGCAGCATGGCGGCTCTATTGTACCGGTGGGCCATCGTCATGTCTTGTGGGGTTGAACGAGTGATGCCGCGGAATCGGCTGTCAAGGAGGAACGCGGCGGGTGGCGGCCTGGCTGAAAGGTCAAGGCGGTGACAGAGCCGACCTCGGCTCGCGGCCTCGTTCACCTCCGTGCTGAATGAGCAGTGGATAAGCGATGCAGGTCGCCCCGCTTTCTGCACCCTGCATCAGGTGTCGGCCATGGTCTTGGATGTTCCCGTCCCCAAGGCGACCCGCTGGGTCTGTCGACGGATCGCTTCAGTCAATTTGCCCATGTCGATGGGCTTGCTGACGTAGTCGTCGCAGCCGGCATCGAGGCACTTCTGGCGATCCTGCTCCATGGCATGGGCGGTCAGGGCGATGATCGGGCCGCGGTACTCGGCCGCGCGGAGCCGCGCGGTGGCCTCGTAGCCGTCTATCTCCGGCATCTGCATGTCCATGAGGATTACGTCAAACGGACGAGAGGGGTCTGCTTGTCTTCGGCCATGTGCCGCGCCCATTGTCCTCTCCACAGCCTCCTGACCATTGGCGACGACCGCGACTGAGGCCCCCGCCTTCCTGAGCAGATGGCGGAACAGGCGCTGATTGTCTGGTCCGTCCTCGGCGAGCAGGATACGGAGCCCCTCCAACGGTCTGGTCTGCGCCACGGTGATGCAGGTCTCCGCGGAGGGCGTGTGCCGCAAGGGCGTTGACTCTCCGACCCAATCCCCTTCCATCATGGTGACGCCGTCGAGCGGGCCGGCCGCCACGGTGGCCCGAAACCGCGTTCCCAGGCCCGGCTGGGTTTCGACGATGACGACATCGCCGCCGAGCAGCTGAGCGAGTCGCCTGCTGATGACCAGGCCCAGGCCGGTTCCACCGTATTGCCGGGTAGTCGAGGTATCCGCTTGGCCAAACGCCTGGAAGAGTCGACTGACCTGCTCCGGTGCCATACCAATCCCCGTATCAATCACGTCGAACTGCATCCGGGCTTCATCGTTCTCGACGATCAGGCGGATCGCCAGCCTCACGCCGCCCACGTCGGTGAACTTGACGGCGTTACCCAGGAGATTGACCAAGATCTGCCGTAGCCGCAACGGATCAGTACGGATAGTCTCGGGGATGGGCCCGACGAACTCGATATCGAAGCCCAGGCCCTTGGCCGTCGCTCGCGCCTGAACCAGGGAGGCCGCCTCGGCAATGATCTGGCAGGGTGAGCAGGGAACCTGCTCGGTGGTCATCTTGTCCGCCTCGATTTTGGAGAGATCGAGGACGTCGTTGATCAGTGCCAGGAGATGCTCGCCGTTACGCCGGATGATGGCAATGGACTCACGCAGTTGATGACCGCCATGGGCGCACTGTTCGGGGCAGGCCTCGCTGATCAGGTCGGCATACCCGAGGATCGCGGTCATCGGAGTGCGGATTTCGTGGCTCATGTTGGCCAGGAACTCACTCTTGGCAGTGTTGGCTCTGGCCGCCTCAATGGCCAGTGACTGTGCGTGGGCCGTGGCCTTCTCGAGAGATCGGTTGGTTTCCTGAATCGCTGCCTCGATCCGCTTGCGTTCGGTGATGTCTCGGGAAACGCCGACGACGGAGAGCACCTCGTCATTTGGGCCCAAGACGGGGGTCACGGCTGCGCTGTGCCAATGCCACGAGCCGTCGGCATGGCGGACGCGGTATTCCGGGATCCGTGCTGTTTCTTTTGTCTGGATGGCTTCGGAGATCTGCTTCATGCAATCAGGAAGGTCGTCCGGGTGAGTGATCCCCTGAGCGAGCGTACCGAGAAGGGATGACGGCTCATGCCCCGTCTCTCGTTTCCAGGATGGAGAGGCGTAGGTGAATATCCCTTCGATGGTCAAGTTGCAGAGCAGATCGGAGGAGTGATCGAGGATCAGGCGGTGCTTTGCCTCGCTCTCGCGCAACGCCGCGGTCCGTGCCTGCACCAGAGTTTCGAGATCGGCCCGGCGGCCGGTCAGGAATGCAGTGAAGGCGGTCAGCACCGCGGTCATCAGCAGTCCCACCAGGGCGGAGATTCGTCCAGCCTGCGCCGGGTGATTCATCAGAAACGACCGCCCCGGATGGACGGTCAACGCGTAGCACTTTCCGAAGACGAACAGAGGAAAGATGCTGGCCAGGTCCGCACCGTCGGAAAGGATTACGCCTTTGCCCGTGCCGTCATTCGATCGCCGCAGGCCGGCCTGACGCGAGGAAGAGGCCAGGAAGCGAGATGGCTGGCCGTTCCGGAGCTGGTGCAAGTCCACAACAAGGAGTGTGCGATCATCCGTTTCCCTGCAAGCCAAGGTGGTCTTGAGGAGCGATTCCAGCCGCAGGACCGCCAGGGCGAAACCGGAAAAGGCTTTGGCCTTTCCTTTCCCGGAGCCCACGGGATGGAACACCAGCACGCTGGTCTTTTGGTCTTCTTCCTGGACCAGAGTCAAGGGCTCGGTGGCCACCGGCAGACTGGTGTCCATCGCCTGCTTCAGTGCGGCCCGTCGGCACGGCTCAGAACCAAGGTCGAAGCCCAAAGCCGCCTCATTGCCGGCCAACGGCTCAACATAGCAGACGGGGTAATACACCTCCCGCCCGACGGCTCGTTCTTGTTGTCCCGCGGCCCCCTTTTGCCAGACGATGAAGTCTTTGAGACCCTCGGCCCGGGCGTGTTCCTCGAGAGTCTCGAGTTCAGCGGCAGGAATCGAAGGAATCCACTCGAGGGCTTGCAGACCGCTCTGCCGCACGATCGGCTCGGAGAAGGTGACGAACTCGTCCCTTTTCACCGTCTCGCAGCCTTCATAAAAGCGGGCGAGGCCGCCGAGCTGATTCTCTCTTAAGTCGCTAAAAGCCTCCACGACGCGGTTCGCCTGGACCTCGGCTAGATGCGAGAACATCGCTCGCCGAGAACGGATCTCGTTGTCGTGGAAAACCGATGTGGTGATGAGCGTCAGCGTCAGGCTGACCACGGCCACGAGATAGGCTTCCACATTTCGCAGCCGCCCCTGGCGATCCAAAGGCAGTCGATCACGCCATCGTAGGGCCAGTATCCCGCTCAGCAGGATAGCCGCTACAACCAGCGCGTATGAGCCCGCAATCAGTCGCTCCCGACGGAGAGTCGCGTGCCAATCGTTGGCGTCGATATCCAGACCTACGGCCAACAGCATGGCGCCCGTGCGCGGGTCAAGCACGGGTGTGTATGCCGAGACAAACGTGCCGTATTCGTCGGTATAGGGGCCTTCGCTGAAGGGCTGGCCGGTTTTGAAGAACTCACGCACTCTCGGTGTGGGTTGCTCGTAGATCGTTCCGGGGGGCGAGGCCTGGGTGTCGCCTTCATCATAGGACTCCGGGCCGAAGAGCAGTGTCTCGTTCCGCTGGGCAATCGTGTAGATCCCTCGGCAGCGAGCCAATGGTCGATAGCTCGCCATCTGCTCATGCAACCGCTGCAGAATTGGGTTGGCCCTGTCGGCCTCGGTGAAGGAGAGACGCTTCACCTGTTCGGGATCGATCGTTCGAGCGATAGCCGCCGCCTGCTGTAGAAGTTCAGCGCGCATTTCGCTGTCTTTGTTCTTCACCCGCCACTCTCCCACCCGCCAGCCGCTGGCCAGGAGGAGGATGATCGCCGCGAGAGCCACCTTGCCTCGGAATCTGGATGGGAAACCGCCGAGTCGCGTTGTCGGCGAGTCACTTGTTGTATTCTCAGACGTGCTGTGTTCCACCATCATAGCGCGGCACGCTCATTCCGGTTGGCGTCGTCCCCGCAGGCGCGGAGAACACGTGACCATGGGCATGGATCCAAGACAGCCAACCCTGTTCCTGTTCTGTCATCGGCACGCGGGCAAGGGGGACTTAGTATCCCTTCTCCTGTCAGCCCGATAACATTCAGCCTGGCCGAACGAAAGGAAATCCGTGCGGACCTCCGGAAGCGAAGACGGATGTCTGTCCTGGCGAGCTACTGCTGACTCAGATTCACCGGTTGGATCGACGGCGCCTTGGGCCCGGTGACCTTGTCGTCACGGGGAATGCTGCGCCATGACGGTCGGTCGTGGACAATGAGATCGTTTTCCTGGTCAGGGCGAGCAGTACCGTCAGGAACATCATCCAATTGAGGTGCTTCACTCGGGGTCGCTTTTGGCCGGCGTCCTGTTTCTTCGTAGGGGTCAATCGCTCTGCTTGAGCAAGCCGCGCAGTACTGTCTGGAGAATGCCGCCGTTGCGGTAGTACTCCACTTCCACGGGGGTGTCGATTCGGCTGGTGGTCGTGAACTCGATCGTTGTACCGTCCTCGCGGCGAACGGCCACGTGGACCTCCTCTCGGGCGCGGATGTCGTCAGCGAGCTTGATGTCGAAGGTTTCACGGCCGGTGAAGCCGAGCGATTCGCGGTTCTGGCCGTTCGTGAACTGCAGCGGCAGCATGCCCATGCCTACCAGGTTGCTGCGATGGATGCGTTCGTAGCTTTCGGCGATCACCGCTCGAACACCCAGGAGCATGGTGCCCTTGGCGGCCCAGTCGCGCGAAGAACCGGCGCCGTACTCCTTGCCGGCCAGTACGATCAGCGGCGTGCCGGTCTCCCGGTACCGCATGGCCGCCTCGAAGATCGACATCTGTTCGCCGCTGGGGAGATGGACGGTTACGCCGCCCTCGGTCCCGGGAGCGAGCATGTTACGCAGGCGGATGTTGGCAAAGGTGCCCCGGACCATCACCCGGTCATTGCCCCGGCGAGCGCCGTAGCTATTGAAGTCGGCCGGCCTGATGCCCAATTGCTGGAGGTATCGGCCAGCGGGGCTGTCCGCCTTGATTGAACCGGCCGGGGAGATGTGGTCAGTGGTGACCGAGTCCCCAAGCACAGCCAGACAGCGGGCCCCGGTGATGGGGTGAGTCGGCGGGGGCTCGGCCGTCATGTTGGTGAAGAACGGCGGCTCCTGGATGTAGGTGCTGTCGGGCTGCCACTGGTAGAAACCACCCCGGCCGGCTGGAATGGCCTGCCACTGCTCCTCGCCCTCGCAGGCTTTGGCATACTGTCGCGTAAACTGCTCCCGGGTCAGACACGTGGCGGTGGCCGCATTGATCTCCTGCTGGCTGGGCCAGATGTCCTTGAGATGGATCTGCTGCCCCGCCGAGTTTTGACCTATCGGCTCGCGGGTCAGGTCCAGATCGATCGTGCCGGCGATCGCGTACGCCACCACGAGTGGCGGGCTGGCCAGGTAGTTCGCCTTGACGTGCGGGTTGATCCGACCCTCAAAGTTGCGGTTGCCGCTCAGAACCGAGCACGCCACCAGATCGCCTGTGCCGATTGCGGCGGCCACCGCAGCCGGTAGCGGTCCGCTGTTTCCGATGCAGGTCGCGCACCCGTAACCCACCGTGTGGAAGCCAAGCTTCTCCAGGTAGGGCGTCAGACCGGCCTTTTCGAGGTAGTCGGTGACCACCCGCGAGCCGGGTGCCAGGCTTGTCTTGACGTGCGGCTTCACGCTCAGCCCTTTCTCCACGGCCTTCTTGGCCAGGATGCCTGCGCCAAGCATCACCGAGGGGTTGGAGGTGTTCGTGCAGCTCGTGATCGAAGCGATGACCACGGTTCCGTGACCGATTTCGGCTACCTCGCTATCCAGTTGCAGTGGGACCTTGCGGGTGAACGCGGACTCGCCGAGTCCGAAACCTCGTGCCGCGACCGGAGTGGTTAACGCGGAGCGGAACGCCTGCTTAACCTGATGCAGGGCTACTCGATCCTGAGGCCGCTTGGGACCCGCCAAGCTGGGTTCGATCGTGCTGAGGTCCAGCGTCAGCGTGTCTGTGAACACGGGGGCAGGAGTCTGGTCGGTACGAAACAGTCCCTGCTCCTTGCAGTAGCGCTCGACCAGATCGATCAGCTCGGCCGGACGACCCGACAGTTGCAGGTACCTTAGCGTCTCCTCGTCCACCGGGAAGAAACCCATGGTTGCCCCGTATTCAGGGGCCATGTTGGCCACGGTGGCTCGGTCGGGCAGTGACATGTGGGTCATTCCTGGCCCGAAGAACTCGATGAACTTGCCCACGACGCCTTTCTTTCTAAGCATCTCTGTAACGGTCAGGACCAGATCTGTGGCTGTCACCCCCTCAGGCAGCCGCCCGACCAGCTCGAAACCGATTACTTCGGGTGTCAGCATGTAGATCGGCTGGCCCAGCATCACCGCCTCGGCTTCGATTCCGCCGACGCCCCAGCCGACTACGCCTAGTCCGTTGATCATCGTGGTGTGGCTGTCAGTTCCCACCAGGCTGTCGGGGTATGCGGTGGGAGGGGCGGGTGGTCCTGCTTTCTTGGTCAGGACCACGCTGGCCAGGTGTTCGAGGTTGACCTGGTGAACGATGCCGGTAGCCGGCGGCACGACGCGGAGGTTGCTGAAGGCCTGCTGGCCCCACTTGAGAAACTCGTAGCGCTCGCGATTGCGTCGAAACTCGAGGCGTTTGTTCTCCGCGAACGCGTTTGGAGATGCAAAAGCGTCAACCTGGACGGAGTGGTCGATCACCAGATCACAGGGTACCTGGGGATTGATTTTTCCCGGGTCGCCGCCGAGCCTCCGCATGGCCGATCGCAGGGCGGCCAGGTCCACCACGCTGGGAACACCGGTGAAGTCCTGAAGAATCACCCTTCCCGGTTTGAAAGGCAGCTCGGAAGGGGCGGGCTTCGGCGCATTCCAGGCGGCTAGCCGCGTAACATCCTCGGCGGTGACCTGGAAGCCGTCGAGGTTACGTAACATGCTTTCTAGTAGGACCTTAATGGAGAATGGGAGGTGGTCAATGAGGCCGAGTCCGCTCTCCGCCAGTTTGCCGAGTCGGTAGATCCGAACTGGTCCCGCTTTGCTGGTGATGGTGGCCGCCGAGCCCAAGGGGTCGGGATTGGCTTGCCGTGGCATAGGCTGCTCCGCTTTCAACGCCGTTTGGATGTCCGACGGACAACACTCCGTCGCGAATTGTAGCGTGCTTCGCCTTTTTTCATATGAGCGTAAAAAAATGCGCTGGAGTTGGTGCGTTCTCAGCTTGAGCTTGAGTTGTTCTGGTGGACCGTTCGCTGGGATCGATACTTACGACTGAGCCGAGTACCTGGGACGTCTCCAGGACAGCCAGTCGCGCAGAATACGCCGAGATGTCCTTATATCAAGCGGATCAGTATTGCCGGCGTAGCCTGGGAGCTCGCTCGGCCCCCAAATCCGCGCCCTTGCCCCTGTTGCCAGTTCAAGAGAAGCCCTTGCAGAAGCGGGTAATCCCCCTCAACCGATTCGGCAAGAATTGCCGACAGATGCATCCTCGGGGACGGTGAGGCTCCAGCCTCGGCGTTGGTCAGGATGACCGTTCCAGCAGGGAAGCTCAGGATGAGCGACGTATCTCAAGCAGTGACGCTAGGTCGCCAGTTGGCGGGGCGATGGCAGATTCCGCTGTTCGTCGTCGGGCTGGCCCTGCTCGGCGCCGGTGTCTGGCGGATGCGTCCGCCGGTCAAGGTCGCCTCCTTCGACGAGTTGTTCGGCTCTGTCGTCGCGCTCAAGGATGCTGGTCTCTACGCTGAGGCCAGCCAGGCGATCGAGCTCATGTTCCAGCGCAAGAACCTCCAGGTTGATGAGAAGCGGCGTCTTCACCGGCTGATGGCCGAGGTCATCCACGCCCATGAGTCCGGCAACAGCGTCCACGGCGTGTCGAATCTCAAGACGATCATCAATCACTCGGATACGGCTATGGAGCAGGGGGAACCGAGTGATGCCGGTTTGCATCGGATGCGGGCGGAGGCTTTCGAATGGCAGGGTCTGGCGGACCAGGCTGTCGAGGAGTACCGCAAGGCTCTCGCCCAGAACGTTGCCGACGCCTGGGTGGTGAAAAAGCGGATTCTCGACATCGAGCGGCAGGCAAGTAGGTTGAAGCCGGAGGATGAGTTGTCGGAGCTTGATGCTTTCGTTGCCGCTCCGGACATCAGCGACGACCTGCGCTACTGGGCGGCAGAGCGCAAAATGTCGCTGCTGTCGGATATAGGCAGGCATGAGGAAGCAGCTGGTTTCCTGGGCGCATACGCCGATCGTTTCACCGAAGGCGCCATGAGCGACCACTACGCCTACCTGCAGGCCTTGGCACATTTCCACCTGGGCCAATTGGACGAGAGCGAGCTGCAATTGCGAGCCCTTCGCGATCGGTTGGTGCCCGGCCACGCAATCTATGCGCGGGCTGGCTGGTTGTTGGGCAGGATTCAGCAGTCGTACCAGGCCTCGCCGTCGGCCCTGGCCACATTCGATGACGTTCTGGCCAAGACCAGCCCGAGCCCGTATCGAACGCTGGCCATTCTGGGACGAGCCGAGGCGCTCGCCGATCTCGAGCGCTATGACGAATCGGTTGAGGCCTTTCGCGAGGTGATCCGTCTTGCCTCGGAGTCGAAGTACGGCTCGGAAGTGGACCTGCAGGTTGTTCGGCAGACGATGACGGTGCTTTCCGAATCGCTCCGAACTGCAGGGCGGCTGCAGGAAGCCATGGCCTATTTGCGTCTTGCTTCGAGGCTGGCACCGCCGGCCGATCAGCAACTGCAGGCCATTTACGCGGCACGGACTGCGGATCTGGCTTACCTGCTGGGGCAGCGGGCTCGTGGTCAGCTCAAGCCAGGGGCGAGGGCGGCCAAAGGCGACGTCGAACAAGTCCGTAAGTACTTCCTCGAGGCCGCCGAGCAGCACTTGCGTTTGGCCAAGTTGAAGGCTGCGGATGAGCAGACTTCGACGACGGCAACCTGGCGGGCGGCGGATGCCCTGGATGAAGCTGGTGAACGATCGCGACGCGCGGAAGTGTTCGAGGCCTACATTCAGCAGCACCTGCGGCAGCAGCCACCCAGCGACAAGGTCCCAGAGGCTCTTCTTCGCCTGGGCCAGACCTATCAGGCGATGGGTGAATATGCGAAGGCCATCGAGTCCTATCAGCGAAACCTGGTCGATTTCCCCAGAACTTACTGGGCGGTGCAATCGCTTGTGCCCCTGGCTGAGTGTTTCGCAGACACCCGTCAGCTCGACAAAGCGGAGAAGACGCTCCTGCGGATCGTGGAGCGCCAGGCAGGTGACTCCCTGGCCTTGATCGAGCCCGCGGCCCAGGAATACCGCGACGCGCTATTCAAGCTGGGGGACTTGTACAATCGGAACGGTGACTACGAAAAGGCGATCGCTCGATACGAGGAAGTGATCGATCGCTATCCCGATGATCCGCGTACCGACCAGGCGACATTCCTCCTGGCCAACGCCTATCGGCGTAGCGCTATTCGCATGCGCGAGGACTGGAAGGACCCGCGCAACCTGGCCCACAAGGACGAGTTGAAAGTCGCCCACCAGAAGCGCCTCGCCCGGGCCGAGCAGCTCTTCGGCCAGGTGATCGGGCGATACCAGGCTCGTCCGAAGGACTCACTGAGCGAACTCGATCACCTCCATCAGAAGCTGAGCTACTTCTACCGGGCGGACGCCGTGTACGACCGGACCTACGCGGACGATCCGGCCGATCTTCGGCCATATATTGAGTCCATGCAGAAGTACGACGAAGCGGCCTGGCTCTATCAGCAGGATCCGATGGCTCTGTCGGCCCACGTGCAGATCATTAACTGCAACGTTCGAACGGGGCGAATCCAGGAGGCTCGCAAGGCTCTGCAGAGAGCCGGGTGGGCACTCAGGAACATACCGGACGAGAACTTCGACCCGTCGCTGCCTGGCAACGGTCGCAAGTACTGGGAGGATTACTTCGCCTGGCTCGGCCAGATGCCGATGCTGTCGGCCGACGAGACGCAGGTTTCACCGGTGATCGGCCAGTCAGCGGCCAGTCAGCCGACCAGCATGGGAGGATAGGACGATGGTGGCACAGCAGACGAAGCTCGATTCGACGACGTTGATCGCCCTGCTCACGGAACAGCGATCGCTGTATTCACAGCTTGGCGAGCTGGCAGGTACCCAACGTGGTCTGATTACGGGCGGGGAACCCGAACGGCTGCTGTCGGTTCTTGGTGAGCGGCAGAAACTGGTCGACCGGCTGGATGCTCTGGGCGGTCGTCTGAGACCCTATCTCGAGGGCTGGAAGGCATTCCGAACGACGATGACCCCCGCCGATACTCTTCGCGTCAATCGTCTGCTTGGTGAAGTGAACACTATGCTGACCGGTATCCTCGAGAAGGACAAAGCCGACGCCCAATTACTGGCCGCGCGCAAGAGTTGCACCGCCAAGGCCATCGAAACGGTGACCATCGGTCGGCAGGTCGGGGCGGCCTATGTGGCCAATGCGTACCAGACACGGCCGAGCCGGGATTGGAGCGACGAATGAGCCCTACGGCGACGATGCCGGACAGATGCGGAGTAGCCGGTCGACAGCCACCTGGCATGGGCTTGGCTGGGGCCGCGGTCGCGGACTTGACTCCTCGTGAGCGTGAACTCGGCGCGATCATTGACGCATACAACCAGGTGACCGAGCAGCTCAAGCTGTCTCATGACAGGCTAAGCAGGGAGGTGGTCCGTCTTCGCGAGGAGCTGGCTGACAAGAACCGCTTGCTGCGTCGGCGGGAGCGATTGGCGGCCCTGGGCGAGTTGGCCGCGGGCGTGGCCCATGAAATCCGCAATCCGCTGGGCGGCATCGGCTTGTTCGCCTCGCTGCTTCGACGTGATCTGAAGGATCGGCCGGAATCCCTGCGAGTGGTGGACAGAATCATCAAGGGTGTGAGTTCGCTGGAGTCCGTGGTGACGGATATTCTCGAGTTCGGCCGGCCGCCCAAGGCGATGCCCGGCCGAGTCCAGCTAGACACCGTGGTTCGGGAGACCATCGAGCTGGCGGCGGTGAGAAGTCAACGGCTGCAGATCGAGGTGATCGCGGAACACAACCTGGAGGACGTGGAGCTGGTGACTGATGCGGCCATGCTGCAGCGGGCCTTGCTCAACCTGCTGTTCAATGCGATCGAGGCCGCCGCCCAGTCGCCTCCGCCTCGCCGGGTGACCGTCCGGCTGCAGGGCGTCGACGCCGATTACGTCGCCTTGACCGTCGCTGATAGCGGGCCGGGTATCCCCGAGGAACTCCTGGACCGGATCTTCAATCCGTTCTTCACGACCAAAGACACCGGGACTGGCCTGGGATTGTCCATCGTCCATCAGATCGCCGAAACGCTGGGGGGGAGCGTTCAAGCGGCCAACCGCGCAGGCGGGGGGGCGGTGTTCACGCTTCGGGTGGCGAGGAATGGCGTGCGGGTGAGTGATGAGTGACGAAAGACATGAGTGTATTGGAGGTTTTGAGCTCGGCGGGCTCAGTCAGGCCGAGGGATACTCGGGTCTGCCCTTGGGCTGCTCCTCGGTCGACGGGCAGGGCCGGTTCATCGACCGATCGCTGAAGACCGAACGTCTGAAGCTGACAACTCGTCATGGAGGTTTTGTCGCATGGGACGCATTTGTATCGTGGATGATAACGAGATGCTCCGTGAGTCGGTGGCGGAGACGCTGACTCGTGACGATCATCTGGTGTCGACGTTCGCGGACCCGACCGAGGCATTGCGAGCCATCAAGGACGGTACTTTCGAGTGCGTCATCACCGATTTGAAGATGCCGGGCATGGACGGCGTCAGCCTGCTTCGCGAGTTGCGTTCGGCCGGGTGTGAGGCTTCGGTCATTCTTATGACTGCCTTTGGCAGCGTTGAATCGGCCGTCCAGGCCATGAAACTCGGAGCGTTCGACTATATTCAGAAGCCGTTCGACGCGGACCAGCTCTGCATGGTTGTCGATCGGGCGATCCAGAACGCGGTGCTGCGCAGCGAGAACGAAGCCCTCAAGCGATCGCTCACCGACGGCGATGAGCGGGTCATGGTGGGTGAGTCATCGGCCATCCGAGTGCTCCGTGACACCGCTGGGCGGGTTGCACCGAGCGGGAACACGGTCCTGATCCAGGGCGAATCCGGCACAGGCAAGGAACTGCTGGCCCGTGCCGTTCACCGTTCGTCTCCCCGAGCCGATCGCCCGATGCTCTGCCTGAATTGCGCCGCCTTGTCCGCCAACCTGCTGGAGAGCGAGCTCTTTGGTCACGAACGGGGGGCCTTCACCGGCGCCGACCGGGTCCGCAAGGGCCGCTTCGAGCTGGCCGACGGCGGCACGTTGCTGCTCGACGAGGTCAGTGAGATTCCCATGCCCCTTCAGGCCAAGCTGCTTCGCGTACTCCAGGAGCGGCAGTTCGAGCGCGTGGGCAGCAGTGTGACCCGGAGCATCGATGTTCGTGTCATTGCCACGACGAACCGCAATCTGATCGACTGGGTCGCGCGGAAGCGGTTCCGCGAGGATTTGTATTTCCGGCTGAGCGTGCTGCCTATCGTGGTACCGCCGCTGCGTGAACGCCGGGAGGATGTCCCCCTGCTGGTGGATCATTTCCTCGGTCGGGCGGCCAGTCGGGCCGGACGGCCCAAGCTTCGAGTCGATGATCGGGCGATGAGTCTGCTGGTTAACTACGACTGGCCAGGTAATGTCCGCGAGCTGGAGAACTTGTGCGAACGAGCGTCGGTTCTGGTCCTCGACGGTCTGCTTACCGTGCAACTGGTTTCCCCATGGCTCAGTGGCATTCGCCGTGTGGAAACGCTCGATCAGCAGTTCCGTCCTGGTCATCTGCTCGAAGACCTGGAGAGGCAGATGATCGAGAAGACCCTCAAGGAATGCGGCGGCCACCGCGCCAAGACGGCAGCTGCCCTGGGGATCGGGGTGCGGACGCTCGGGCTCAAGCTGAAGCAGTGGCGGGAGGCGCAGGCTCGCGAACAGGCGGCCGGATACAAGCTGACGGGATGACGGATCGGCCTGTCTGGGGTGTGGATGACCGAGGGTGAAACCGGTGAAACGGAAGGCCCGGAGACGCCAAGCGTGGGAGTTGGGGGTGGGCATGGTGAGAAGCGCAGGATTTGCGCTGAAGCGCAAGTCTCGGCAGCCTGTGGCAGGTCCGGACCCTGCTGGGAGGCCTGGATGTTAATCCGGGTAATCTGGCATCGCTCGTGCAGGGGGTGGATGGCGTGATGACTCTGTGCCTGCGCACGGACCGGCCGGCGTGTTGCCGGGCGGAAAGAGGTGGTGCGATGTTCCTGACGGACTTGGCGAATAGTGGGCCGATACCCGTGCTCGAGAAGCTAGCCGCCTTTACTGAAGCTCGCCAGCGGATGCTGGCCGAGAACATCGCCAACATCGACAACCCGGAGTATCGCGCGAAGCAATTGGACCCCAAGACGTTCCAGGAATCGCTTCGCAAGGCGCTGCACGCCCGGCGAGAGAACCCGACCAGCGGCTTTGTACTGAAGGGAACCGACGAGATACGGCAGGACGAACAGGGCCATCTGGTGGTTAACCCCAGTGAAGTGCCCGCCGAGAACGTGTTGTTCCATGACCACACCAACGCTCGGGTCGAGCGGCAGATGGCGGCCATGGCCGAGAACACCATGATGCATCAGGCGGCGATCGAGCTGCTTCGCTCGAGATTCGAGGGGCTGAAGGCGGCCATCCGGGGGCAGAGCTAGTCGGCGGATGTCGTGAAGGCGCTGCCCTGGAGCGGATAGCCGGCGTGGCGATGGGTTTCTGAGAAGGAAGGCAGAAGGATCATCGGATGTTCGGTTCACTGGATATCAGCACATCGGGATTGGTGGCCCAGCGAATTCGGTTGGATACGATTGCGGGCAACATCGCCAATGCTCAGGCGACCAGCCGTGCCGATGGCCAACCGGGGCCGTACAAGCGGCGCATGGCGGTTTTCCAGACCGGGGATGGCCGAGGCGGCCCAGGTGTCCACGTGGCCGGGATCAAGGAGGACCCCAGTCGGGGAATCCTGCTTTCGATGCCTGGTCATCCCGACGCCATCAAGTCGGGGCCAGACAAGGGCAAGGTCGAGATGCCGAACGTCGATCACGGGACGGAGATGATCAACGCGATGCTCGCCTCGCGGGCGTACGAGGCCAACGTTACGGCCATGGAGGCGACCAAGGACATGATTTCATCCACCCTGCGGCTCATCGCCTAGGGTGAAGGAGAAGCATGATGGCTGATCCGCTGAGCATAAACACCCTGCAAACGAGTCAGATCGGGCCGATCAGTCCGTCGACTCGAACCGACCAGGCCGGCCCGACGACGACCGCCGACGGCAAGTCGTTCAAGGACGTTTTGATGGACAACCTCAGCGAGGTGAACCGTTTGCAGCAGGAAGCGCAAGATGGGATCGAACGTGTGGCCACAGGGCAGACGGACAATCTGGCCGAGGTGCTGACCGCGGTCAAGAAGGCCGACGTGGCTTTCAGCATGCTTATGGAGATGCGTAACAAACTCGTGGATGCGTACCGCGAGGTTCAGCAGATGAGAGTGTAGAGGCGGCGGGGAAGGGCTTGATCGGGCCCGGGATGGATAGGAACTTCGGCCGGCAGGAGGCCGGCCTGACAGGAGCATGAGGAAATGGAATTCCTTAGAAAGCTCATCGCACAGACGGGAGCCCACCTCAAGGGGTTGACGGTTTCGCAGCGTTTGGCCGTCGGCTCGTGTGCTGTCCTGATCGTGGTGGCCCTGGGCTACCTGGTTCACTGGGCGAGCACGCCGTCCATGGTGGCCCTGCTCGATCAGCCGATGACCGCGCAGGAGGTCAGCCAGATCGAGCAGAAGTTGACCACCATGGGCGCGACGCACAAGACGGTCAACGGCACGATCCTGGTCCCGACGGCCGACCGTGTTCGCCTGTACGCCCAATTGGCTCAATCGCAGTCGTTGCCTCGCGACACCAGCATCGGATTCAACGAACTCATCAAGGAAGGCAGCGTCTGGGCAAGCAGCGGGGAGAAGGATCGCCAGTGGTCCGTGGCCCTGCAGAACCAGTTGGCTCAGGTACTCCGCGAATTCGACGGGATCGAGGATGCCCGGGTCTTCATCAACAATGCCACGAAGCGCGGTATCGGCCAGCCGTCGGTCGTTCCGACGGCCAGCGTGTTTGTGCGGCCCAAAGGCGGGCTGGAATTCGGCCGAGACCGAATCGCCGCCATCGCCAATATGGTCAGCGGAGCGGTTAGCGGGTTGGATCCCACTCAGGTCAAGATCACGGACATGGTCCGTTCGTATACCCTGCCCAAGCCCGAGGAGGCCGCCGACACCGCCAGCCTGGAGGCCCGCCAGAGAAGTGAAGCCTACTTCGCAAACAAGATCAGGGAACTCTACGCCAGCATTCCTGGTCTTCTGGTAGCCGTTCACGCCCGCTTGGACGATCAGACCACATCGATGGTCGAGCGCAAATTCGGCAGGCCGGTGCTCAAACGCGACAAGTCGGACACCATGACGCAGAGTCGAGGGCTGACCAGCGAGGAACCGGGCGTCAATCCCAACACCTCAGTGGCTATTGCCGGAGGTGGTGCTCCTCTGGAGAGCACGGAGAAGAACACTGCGGAGACCGAATACGATGCCCAGGTTGACAGCACGGTGACCACGACCGAGAAACGTCCCAACGGAATCAAGGATCTGTTCGCCTCGGTGAACGTACCGCGCAGCTACCTGGCCGCCATCTTCAAGAGACAGAACAACGGCAAGGACCCGACCGACACGGAACTGAACACCTTCGCAGAACCCGAACTCGCCAAAATGAAGGGCCAGGTTCGCCGCGTGCTCGGGCTGACCACCAAGGAGTCGGCTGACGAGCAGATTGAGGTGACCTGGATTCACGACGACGCGACCATCCAGATGGGGCAGCCGGTTGAGGCCGGCCAGTCGGAGGGTGTTCTCTCGCTGGTCAAGGCCAACGGCGGCAAGGTGGGCCTGGGGGCTCTGGCCGTGCTGAGTCTGCTGATGATGCTCATGATGGTCCGTCGGGTGAGCGAAGGACCAGTGCTGCCGGGCGAGGAACCACCGATGCCTCAGGTGATCCGCATCAAGAGCGGTAAGAAGAAGGGGGCGGTCGAGGAGATTGACCTCACCGTGGCCGAGGAGCCGATCGGCGAGGCGGCCCTTTCCGACTCGCTGCTGGTCGGCAAGGAGATCGATGAGTCCACCTTGCATCGTCAGAAGGTGGTGGATCAGGTGGTGGAGATGATCAACGACGATCCCGACGGGTCGGTCGGGATTCTGAAGCGCTGGATCGACGCGGAGCAGAAGTAGTCTTTCGTCGGTGGAGAGACCATGGCAGGTGCCAAGAAAGGACGATCTCAGGCTCTGGCGGACGAAGGGCCCCAGGAGTACACCGGCCAACGCAAGGTCGCGGTGTTCCTGCTTGCCGTCGGCCCGGCGGTTGCCGGCAAGCTGATGCGGAATATGGATCGGGAGACGGTTGAGGATCTGACCCGTGAGATCGCTTCCCTGGGAGTGGTTCCTCCGGAGAAGAGCCAGGCCATCGTCGAGGAGTTCTACAACGTTGCCCTGGCCAAGCAGTACGCCAACGAGGGGGGGTTGAACTACGCCAAGATGGTGCTCGAGCAGGCCCTGCCCAAGGAAGAGGCCGTGAAGGTGATGCAGCAGATCGAGCACCAGGTCCATCAGCAGCCGTTCAGCTTCCTGCAAAAGGCCGAGAGCGAAAACTTGTTGACATTCATGCAGGACGAGCATCCGCAGACCATCGCTCTGATTCTGGCTCACCTGCCCAGCAGCAAGGGCAGCGAGATCCTGGCCGGGCTGCCTCCCGCCAAGCAAATCGAGGTCGTCACTCGGGTGGCCAACATGGAGCAGACCAACCCCGAGGTCATTCGTGAGGTCGAAATGGGCCTGGAGCAGAGGCTCTCCGGGATCGTGTCCCAGCAGTTTCAGAAAGTCGGTGGAGTTGAGGCGGTGGCCGAAATGCTCAACCTCGCCGACCGGGCCACCGAGAAGGGCATCCTCGAGACGCTGGAAGCCGAGGACCCGGAACTGGTTGAGCAGATCCGGCGGCTGATGTTCGTGTTCGAGGATATTCTGCTGGTCAACGACAAGGGCATCCAGTCGGTGCTCAAGGAGATCGATCACGATCAACTTGCCTTGGCGCTGAAGACGGCCAGCGAAGAAATGAAGGAGAAGATCTTCAAGAACATGTCCGAGCGAGCGGCCCTGTTGATCAAGGAAGAGATGGACTACATGGGTCCGGTCCGGTTGAGCGACGTGGAGGGCGCCCAGCAGAAGATCGTGGATGTGGTTCGCCGGCTTGAGGATGCAGGCGAGATCATTCTCCAGGGTCGCGGCGGCGACACGGATATCGTGGTGTAAGTGAACGAGAGGCGGCATGAGTAGACAACCCACTATCATCAAGGCCCGGTCGGCCGGCCCGGAGAGCCTGGGAGCTCGCGCGTTCGTGGTCAACGATGTGCTTCGCGAGGCCCGGGGCGTACTGACCGCCGCACAGAGGAACGCCGCTGAGTTGTGCGAGCAGGCTCGAGCCCAGGTCACGGAGATCAGGGAGCAGGCTCGCCGGGAGGGCCATGAAGCGGGTTTCATCGCCGGTCGCGAGGACGGTCTTAAAGCCGGACGCGACGAGGCATTCGCCTTGGCTCGTCAGGAGTTCGGCGAACAGCAGAGGCTGCTCACTGCTGCCTGCGAGGACCTGATGACGCAGATCGAGGACGGTCGTGCGTTGTGGCTGGCTTCCGCGCGGCAGGACCTGGTCGAACTGGCTATGGCCATTGCCCGGCGCGTGGTTCATCATGTGGGCCAACGGGAACGGGATGTGGTGCTGGCCAACCTCGAGGAAGCCGTTCGCCTGGCCGGTCGTCGTTCGGAAGTGACCCTGGTGGTTCATCCGGCCGATGCCGCCGCCGCCCGATCGTTCGCCGACGGTCTGCTCGGTCGCAGGGATCAATGGAAACACGTCGAGATCGTGGAGGATACACAGATGTCGCCCGGAGGGTGCCGGGTGCATTGGGACAGCGGGGCGGTTGACGCCGCGCTGGAGACCCAGCTCGACCGCATCGCCGATCAGCTCGCCGCTCCGGCCGTGGAGGATCCCGCGGTCGGTGGGAGCGGGGGTTCGACGGGCTTGGCGGGGGTGAGCGGATGAACACCTTCACCGGGGAGATCGACCGCGTGGAGCGGATGTGCACGCCGGCGTTGATCGGCCGGGTGGCCGACGTCATCGGGTTGGCCGTTCGGGTCGAGGGGCTGCCAGCGCCCGTGGGCACGATGTGTGCCATCGATCTGGCCGGCGGCAAGATCGAGGCCCAGGTGGTCGGCTTCAAGGATGACGATGCCATTCTCATGCCGCTGCGAGACACGCTCGGGATCGCTCGCGGCGATCAGGTCACGGCCCTTCCCGACGAGGCGGGTGTCGGCGTCACTGACGCTCTGGTCGGGCGGGTGCTTGATGGCCTTGGGCGACCGATCGACGGCGGTCCACCCCTGCACGCGAAGGCGTACTACCCGCTGTATCGGACGGCTCCCAAGGCCCTCAAACGGCCGCGGATTTCCGAGCCTCTTTCGACGGGCATCCGGGCCATCGACGGTCTGCTGACAGCTGGTCGCGGCCAGCGCATGGGCCTCTTTGCCGGCACCGGTGTCGGCAAGAGCGTCCTCATGGGCATGATCGCCCAGCACACCGATGCCGACGTGGTCGTCGTCGGACTGATCGGTGAACGTGGCCGCGAGGTCAATGAGTTCATTGACAAGGATCTGGGTCCAGTGGGCTGCCGGAAGGCGGTCATGGTGGTCAGTACATCGGACGAGTCGCCGGTGCTTCGCGTGCGTGCGGGTTTCACCGCGACCGCGATTGCCGAGTTCTTCCGCGACCAGGGGAAGGACGTTCTCCTTCTCATGGATTCCGTGACCCGCATCGCCATGGCCCAGCGGCAGATCGGCCTGGCAGCAGGTGAGCCGCCGGCGACCAAGGGGTACACACCCAGCGTGTTCGGGTTGTTTCCCCAGTTGCTGGAGCGGGCCGGGCGCACGCAGCTGGGGAGTATCACTGGGTTCTATACAGTTCTTGTCGAGGCCGACGACATCAATGATCCGGTTGGCGATGCGGTTCGCGGGATCCTCGACGGCCACATCTGGCTGGCAAGGAAACTGGCCAACCAGGCTCACTACCCGGCGATCGGCATCACCGACAGCATCAGCCGTGTCATGGTGGACGTGGTAGATGCAGAGCTGCTCAACGCTGCCCGGCTGGTCGTTCGGATGCTGGCGACGTGGAATGAGATCGAGGACCTGGTGAATATCGGGGCCTACGCCCCCGGATCCAATGCCCAGTTTGACACCGTGATCGAGACCCGGCCGGCAGTGCTGGCGTTTCTTCAGCAGGGAATACGCGAACGGATCGGGTTTGCTCAAGCCCGTGAGCAGCTGATTGCCCTGGCTGATCTGATTGAGCAGACGCGTCAGCGGCTCGGCAGCCGCAACCCGGCGTCGCAAGCGACCGCTGCGCCGCGCCACCCGGCGGCGACGGGTACGGTCGGAGCTCGGTAGAAGGACCGGTGGCGCACCAAGGGATGCGTGCGCCATCGCAAGGAAAAAGAGTGTGAGGTCGGATTCTCGCACTCCTGAGGCGGTCAAGGATGGCCAAGCGATTCACATTCCGATTTGAGACCATGCTGCGGATCCGACGGCAGCGGGAGGATGAGCGCAAGCGGATTGTGGCCAGCCGGCTTCGGGAGATCCGGAACCTGCAGAAGTACATGGCTTCGCTGGAGCAGCAGATTCACGACGAGCTCCGGGCCATCCGAATCGGCCGACAGCCGGGCACGATCGACATGCAGCAGATCATCCGCCACCGGCAATGGCTGGGCTGCCTGCACAAGAGCGTACTGGAAGGACAGGCCAAGGCGCGCTTCCTGGAGGCGGAGTTGGCCCGCGAGCGCGCGGATCTGGCTGATGCCGCCAAGCAGCGACGGATCCTGGAGAAGCTCAAGGAGCGGCAGTGGGAGCAGCATCGAAGCGAGCAGGATCGGGTGGAGGCGCTGGCTGCCGATGACCTGACGACGGTTCGCTTCGTGTTCGATCAGCAGGTGGGTGCGTCATGATGAAGAGGGTCTATACCACCCTGGCTCTCTTGGCGATGGTCAACCTCTTCGCTCTGGTGGGCTTGGTGGGTTTCCTGTTCGCCACCGGGCGGCTGAACAAGGAGCGGGTCGGCCAGGTCGCCGAGGTTCTGCGCGGTGAGTACCCGACCAGTCAGCCGGTGGCTGCGAGCCAGCCGACGACACAGGAAGCTCCGCCGCAACGATCCCGTGAGGAGATCGCCGCCGGCCAAGCCCGGCGAGAGGTGCTTCAACTCCAGGCCGAACGTGTGGAGCAGGAAAGCGCCCAACGCAAGTCGTTGGGCGAGTCCCTCGAGGTTCGCGTCCTTCGCCGGCTGGAGGAAATCCAGAAGCAGAACGAGTCCTTCGAGAAACAGAGGAAGGCTCTGCAGGAGCAGGTCGAGCAGGAAGGCTTCACCCAGGCCCTGGAGATGTACTCCGGCATGGAACCGAAGCTGGCCAAGGACCTGCTCAAGAGCAAGGAGAAAGACGCCGACGTGGTCCACCTGCTGATCAAGATGGACCCAAACCGGCGGAAGAAGATCGTGAACGCGTGCAAGACGGCGGAGGAGAAGCTCTGGATCAGGAGGATCCTGGACCAGATACAGGCTCAGGATGAGACGGGTAAACCGGCGAACGGCGTGGATGGTCCGTAAGCCACCTCCGCACGGAGGCCGACATGACCACAGTGGCAGCGGCGGATGCCGAGCCCGGAGCGGTAAGCCGGGCCCGGCAGACGGTCGCGGACCCTACGCCGACCGAGGAATCATCGTTCAGCGGTTCCCAGGCGTTCGCGGCGGTGTTGACCGCGACCCGCCAGACAAGCCTGATGCTGCGTAGACTGCTTGACCAGCGGGTTGTTCAGATTTCTTCCACCTATCAGCGGCAACAGAAGGCCGCCGAAGCGGTGACGCCGGGTCCCGCTCGAGAAACGTCCTCTCTGGCGGAGGGAGGGCGATCATCGAGGGTGGAAGCGGGCGGGGATCGCGAGGTCTCCGAGAGCGGCCGAGCCAGGACGGATCAACGCGAATCATCCTCCGATGATGATACCTCCGCAAGCGTGGATGCCCCAGACGAGTCCACAGTCTTGTCTCACAGCGAGGATTCCCGGTTCACAGCTCCCGAGGCCCTGGAGTCGGCGGCTGCGGTTGCATCGGAGCGGCAAGCTGCCGAGTCACCGGCCGTCAGCCCGGGAGGCGCGAGCCGGGAACAGCCGCTGGCCGGTACCGACCGTTTGACCACTCACCAGCCGTCGGGTAACTGCCGGGGAGTCGCCGATGCGGGTGCGTCGCCGGCGATCTCGGGCGCTACTCCGCAGGCCACCGGCCACGATCCACTTGTCCAGACGGGGATGCCTGGTCAGCCGGCGACCACCTCGACCACGGGACAGTATTCGGCCGCGGTCGCCGCCGAAGGGCCAATGCCCACGCTGGTGGTTTCTACATCGCAGGCCGGGGGTGGCAGCGGCACCGCTTCCGAACTCGGACAGGGTAGTACGGCCGCCAGGGGGGGCCAAGCGACCACCAGGTCGGGCGCCGCCCCGGCCGAGTTCCAATCGCTGCTCCAGCAAGCCGGTCGGGGGCGATCCGCCGTCGCGGCCGGAGTGGGCGGCTCGGCGAAAAACGGGTCCACTGCCGAAGAGGCGGCGTTGGATCCGAGTCGGGCGGAGTCGATCGAGAAGCTGGCCCGCGTGTTGCGTTTGCAGCTTGGGACACGCAATTCCTCGATGTCGCTGCGACTCGATCCGCCGGAACTGGGCAATGTACGCATCGAGGTCCGTATGCAGGACCAGACCCTGACTGTGAAATTCCAGGTCGACACGCAAGCCGGCCACGGTGTCCTGCAGAGCCGCCTGGACACACTGCGTCAGACGCTCGAACAGCAGGGAGTCCGCGTGGACCAAGTGACGGTGGAGTACCGTCCGCAGCAGGGTGATTCACCGCAGCAGAACCGCGACGGCTCGAACCCATCGAGCTACGACGGATCCGCCAACGGGCACGGCAGCGGGTTCGGCCAGGCTCGGGAGCAGGGTCGTGGTATGCAGGAGTCATACGCCGCCGCGAACTACACCCGCTCGTCGGCGGATACTGCGATGAAGGACGTTTTTGGAGGTCAAGAGATGCTCCCGGCAGGAACTGGGAGTATCTCGGCCTCGGGAGTTGATCTCATTGCGTGACCAGGCACGAGATAAGGGCCGTGTTCGACAGTACGGCATGAAGGAGAAGCAATCATGAGCGTCAGTAGCATCCTCGGTTCGAATTCCGCAACCGCCGGCGCCGCAACCGCCGCTGCCGGCCTGTCCGGCATGACCGGTGAGGATTTCATGAAGATCCTCGTTGCCCAGCTTCAGTATCAGGATCCCATGGAGCCGATGACCAACGAAGAGATGGTGGCCCAGATGTCCAGTATTCGCGAACTCGAGATGAACACGCGGCTTAGCGAGAAGCTGAGCCTGCTCAGCGATCAGCAGCGGTTCGGGGCCGCCGCCTCGCTGATCGGCAAATACGTCAAGGGTACCATGTCCGACGACAGCGGCACGACGTTCAGCATGGAAGGCATCGTGACGGCCGTTCGCTTCAATGAAAGCGGTGAAGCCATGCTGGAACTGGACAGCGGCGATACGCTTCCGCTGGCCTCTCTCACCGAGATCAACGCAGGCACGTCGGCGTCGACCAGCGGCCAGCAGGTCGCATGACCGGATTCCGATATGTCCCTGCGACGGAATGTGAACGGACTGACAGGAGCCAAGAACCGAGAGCTGAATGCTGATCGCTGACGGATCAGACAGACTTCAGGAGCCATGTCATGGGATTGACCAGCGCCATGTACACCGGGTTGACCGGTTTGAATGCCAATCAGCTACGCATCGATACGATCGGTAACAACGTTGCCAACGTGAACACGACAGCGTTCAAGGGCAGCCGGGCGAACTTCGAGAACCAGTTCTCACTGACACTCTCAGGCGGTAGCGGCCCGAGCGAAACCAGCGGTGGCACCAACCCGTCCCAGATCGGCCTGGGTACCATGCTGGGCAGCATACAGAAGAGCTTCCTGGCGGGTTCGATCGAGACTACTGGTCTGCCGACGGACATGGCCATCGAAGGGGCCGGATTCTTCATCGTTCGGACGCCTACAGGGGAACAGGCCTACACACGCGACGGATCCTTCAAGCTGGCTTCCGATCAGGTCCTGGTCAGTGCCAACGGCTACCAGGTGCAGGGATATGGCGTTGACCAGGATTTCAACATCGTCCCCGGCGTGCTCGGTGACCTGGTGATTCCCCTGGGCACCTTGAGCACCGCACGGGCTACCACCGAAGCCCAGTTCGACGGTAACCTGGATGCTTCCGGGAGCATCGCCACCCAGGGCACGATCCTGACCTCCCAGGTGTTTCAGGAGGGTGCAAGTGGTGGTCCTGCCGCCACGGGAGCCACACGCCTCACCAACGTCTATGATGCGGGTTCGAACGCGCCCCTGTTCGCGGAGAATGACGTCATCACGCTCAGCACGGTCAGAAAAGGGGCCAACGGCGGCCGGCAGCTGCCTGAAGCCTGTTTCACGGTCACCGCCACCAGCACGCTGAGCGATTTCGCCGCGTTCCTCAACGACAGGCTGGGCATTAACGCCGATCCGGCGGCGGGCGGCACGCCGGGCGTGACCATCGGAACCGTGGCTCCCGACGAGGGCAAAATCATCATCCAAGGCAATGCCGGGACCGAGAACGCCCTGACCATTGATATGGCCGACATCCAGAGCACCAACGCCAACTTCAATGCGCCTTTCGAGTTCACCGAGACGCAAGAGGCCAATGGTGAGAGCGTCTTCACCACCTTCATCGCCTACGACTCGCTGGGGAATCCGGTGACGGTCGACTTCACCACCACCTTGATCGAGAAGAACAACCTCGGCACGACGTGGCGGTTTTACGCCGAAAGCGCTCAGGACAGTGACAGCTCTCCGTCTCTCGGCTTGACCGGCACGGTTTCCTTCAACAACGACGGCCAACTCACCGGGATCACCCATGACACGCTGGAGATCGACCGCGTGGGCTCAGGGGCGTTGACGCCGCTTCAGGTTCAATTGGATTTTTCAGGTGTCACGAGTCTTGCGGCACCCTATGCAGCCAACCCGTCGACCTTGGTGATGAGCACTCAGGACGGCTACGGCATGGGAACGTTGTCCAACTTCGCGGTGGGTACGGACGGAATGATTGTGGGCACGTTCACGAACGGTCTGACCCGTCGCCTCGGGCAGGTCGCTCTGGCCACCTTCGCCAATGCCGAAGGACTCGTGTCCGACCTCAACAACCTCTACCGCATCGGACCGAACTCAGGCAACCCTATGATCAGTACCCCAGGCACTTTGGGTGCCGGTACGATCGCGTCGAGTTCGCTGGAGTTGAGCAATGTGGATCTCACTCGGGAGTTTATCGGACTCATCGGAGCGAGTACGGGCTTCTCCGCCTCCGGGCGGGTGATTTCGACCTCGAACGATCTCCTCAATGAATTGATGTCGATAGCCCGATAAGTACGGTGACGGAAGGTCGAACAGCGGCCATGTGTTGCACTTGCGGATGGGGCCAGGTGCCCTCGTCGCAGGATGGAAGGGACGTCTTCGAGGTTGATGCGCGGTGATCACCCTGACACGGTTGAACGACACCCGCTTTGTGATCAACGCTGACCTGATACGCACGGTGGAGGAACGTCCGGATACGACGATTGTGCTCATCAACGGGGAGACCTTCATTGTGAAGGAGAGCATGGAGGCCGTGGTTGCCAAGGCGATCGAATATGCCCGAACGGTGAGGGCGTTCAAGCCTTGACGCAGGTGGAGTCCGGAGACTGGTGAACAGCAAGGTGCGTAAGGTCGATGAAACCACGGGATGGTCTCTCTGGCCGTCCGGTAACTGGGTCGCCCGGCTCGTCGCTCAAGGGCGTGTTGGATCGCTCCGCCGCGGTAAACGGACTCCGAGAGGGGGCGGGCGATGATCGATCGGGCGACGATGGTGGGGTTGCTCGCGACGCTTGCCCTGCTGGGGTGGGTGATCGTCAGCGGAACAGATTGGGATGTGTGGGCGTTCATCAGCCCGGCCTCGATCGCGATGGTCGTGGGTGGGGCCGTGCTCACCACGCTGATGTCGTTCCCGGCCTCAGGCTTCCGGTCGTTCGTGCAGGTCGCCCGGAATGCCTTCGTGGTTCATACTCGACCGCCGGAAGAGTCGGTGGTCTTGCTGGTTGCCCTGGCCGAGATTGCCCGGCGTGACGGTCTGTTGGCGCTGGAACGGCCGGTGGCAGGTTTGAACGACGAGTTCTTGAAGCAATCGATGCGGATGGCGATCGATGGCTTCGACGCCGGCACGATCGAGTCGGTTTGTCGTGCGGAGATGGAAAGTGTCGAACTGCGGCACCATCGCGGGATTCGGCTGATTGAATCGACGGCCCGCTCGGCGCCGGTGTTTGGCATGATCGGAACGGTGACCGGTCTGATCATCATGCTGGGCCGGATGAAGGACCCAACGAGCATCGGGCCAGGGATGGCTATCGCACTGCTGACGACTTTGTACGGTCTGGTGCTAGCCAACGTGTTCTGCTGGCCGCTGGCCAGGAAACTCGCTCACCGCAGCGAGGAAGAATCGCTGGTCAAGATGATCGTGCTGAAGGGAGTGTTGGCCATCCAGACGGGCGACAACCCGCGGACGGTGGAACAGAAGCTTCGGGCGTACCTGCCGCCGGGAGTGCTGGCGACGGGTCCGTCCGGTCGATCGGCAGTGACCGGGCGGGTGCTGCGGTCGCTGGCCGAGGCGCGTCGGGCACGTGGGGCGGAACCTCGCGGCATCAGCCCGGAGAAGGTTGAGCCGGTTGAGCCCGCCGCCCCGCCGGCTGTGGTTCCCTCGGCGGTGGAGAAACCGGGTGCGGAAAGCGCGACGGTGACCGAGCAAGGATTACCGGAGGAATGGACGGCGGGTCAGTGGGCCAGCCTTCTGGGTTCGTGGGGGCCGGATGAGTATGAGCTCACCCCGGTGGATGAGTCGGCGACCTCGACCAGCGGGTCAGTGAACCGCCCGAGACCGAGCAGTCCTGCCGGCCGGGCGAGCGGCTCGTCGGCCAAACCCGGATTTGAAGAGGCGGCATGAGAACCGTAATGGTCGGTCTGAAGCCCAAAAGCATAGACGAGAGCGACGCCCAATGGGTGTTGCCGTTTGCTGATCTGATGACGCTGCTGCTGGTCATCTTCGTGACCTTGGCGGCGATGAGCGATCTTCGGCCCGGCCGGCGGTTTAATGAGGTCTCCGGAGGCGTGCGGGCTGCGTTCGGCTTTGGCCCGGCAGGATCGACGGACTTGCGCGGACTGCTGACTCCTGCCGGAAAGCCGGGGCTGGTGGAGCGCCTGGAGCAGGCGGGACTGACCGGCACGGCACGAAGCGAGCTGAGCAATGGCAGCGGCGAGCGCCTGGCTCCCTGCGAGATGGTCACCGATGGCGACCGAGTGACCCTGCGGGTGCCCGGCGATTCGACCTTTGACCGCCATGGTGCCGTTCTCAGGCCCGAGGCCGAGAGGTTGCTGGTCGCCCTGGCGGGTCTTCTGAGTGAGGGGTACTTGACCAGCGGGCGGACGCGCATCGAGATTCATGGATACGCAGGGGATGGCCCCATTTCAGATACGGTTGCCTTCCGCGATGCGTGGGACTTGTCCTACGAGCGGGGCAAGGCGGTCGCAGACACGCTGGTTCGGTCCGGCATCGCTCGCGGTCGGATTTCCGTGACTGCGATGGGTGACCAGGGCTTGCTCACGACGCCGATATCGGGCGACGGCCGGCAAGAGCCGGAGACTGCCAGGATGATGGGCCGCCGCATTGAGATCACCGTGCGCGCCGCTGAGCCCGGCGGGCACGTCAAGGGTATCGCCGACAAGGAAGCAACGAGTCATGGCTAAAGACAAGGAAGAAGCCCCGAAGAAACCGAGCGAGGATGCGGCCGGCGGCGATAAGCCGAAGAAAGGTCGCGGCAAGCTCATCATGATCGGTGTGATTGCCGGTGTGATGATTGCGGAGGCGGCGGTCGTCTTCGTGCTGGTTAAGAACTTCTCTGGCGGGGGGCCCCAGGAGGCCGAGGCTCACGCCACGGAGGGATTGAAGGACGGCGAGGGTGCCCAGGCCTTGGCGGCCCAGGTGGACCTGGAAGTGGTCAAATTCAGGGCTCAGAATGAGAAGTCGCAGCGACTGCTGATGTACGAGTTGAGCGTCTCCGCCGTGGTGTCCGGTGATAGCGAGGCGGAAGTCAAGGAGACACTCGAACGCCGTAAAGAGACGATCCGCGACCGGTTCACCCGCGTGGTCAGATCGGCGGATCCGTCCCGGTTCATGGAGCCCGACCTTGCCACGCTTCGTGATCAGTTCAAGACCGAACTGTCGCAGGTGATCGGCAAGGAAGGAGCGATACAGGAGGTTCTCATCCCGCAGATCGTGTTGATGAGCGGGGGTTGAGGCTCTCCCAGGAGTGTTGGCCGCGATGCCCGGTGATCCACAAGATGGAATGCTGAGTCAGGATGACATCGACGCGGCGTTGGCGGCGGCGGGCTATGCCACCGACAGCGCACCGGAAACGCCGAGTCCAGTCCCGGCACCATCTGCGGCCGACGATGGCGACCTGAGCCAGGCGGATATCGACGCTACTCTGGCGGCCGCAGGACCGGAGGCCTCGGCGGAGCCGACGACGGCTACGGCCGTGGTCGATGAGCGTCTGGATTCCGCGGGTCGTCCGTTCGATGAGGTCGCAGCGGCCATGGCTGCGGCCATTGAGAGTGAGGCGGCCGCGGCCCGAGCGATGCCACCTCCACCGGCGGGATCGGTTCCCTTCACGCTGCCCGATCTGGCAAGCGGAGGGAGCGAATCGGGGGCCGCCCTCAATCAGGCGATTGACCTTCTGCGCGACGTCCAGCTCAACGTGAAGATCGAGCTGGGGCGTACCCGCATGCTGGTTGACGATGTGCTCAAACTGGGCGAAGGCTCGGTTGTCGAATTGGACAAGCTCGCTGGCGACCCGGTGGATGTGTTCGTGAACGAACGACTGGTGGCTCGTGGCGAGGTGCTCGTGCTGAACGACAACTTCTGCGTTCGGATCAACGATATCGTGCAACAGCATTTGGATGAGGAGTAGAAGCGGCGTCCGTGGACTCACGGGTACGAGGGTCTGCGGGCCAGGATGCGAGGTACCGGTCCGCGGTGTTGGATGGCCGCACCGGCCCTCGCCGGAGCTTATGCAGGATGCAGGTTGTGACCAGGATGGTCAGCCCATTGACAGGCCGTTGCGGTCCCTGGCTCGGCGCGGCACTCCGTGCCGTGCTGGCCATTGCACTCGCGTGCCCCTCCGCCCGCGCGGCCGATGCTACCGGTGCAAAGGACTCCTCCGGCAGCGGGACTGCCGTGACCTCTTCCGGTAGCCCATCAAATCCCGTCACGCACTTGCCTGGTCGGGGTGGTATCCTCGAGGAGTTCGGAACCAGTACCCAGCCAGCGGCAGAAGTGGTACCCAACTCCAGCGTGGCTTCCGGCATGCCTACGGCCGCCCAGGATCGACAGGTGATTCAGCGTCGGTCGGCCTCGGAAACGGTGCCCCGCGGTGCGGAGGCTCAGTATCCGGTGCAGCGTCCCGTGCGGGGGCTGGGCTCTTGGTCGATCTGGGATTCGCTTCCGCTGCTGGTCGTGCTGATTCTGATCGGCGGAGTGGCCCTGGTGATCAAGCGGTCGATGCCCGTCCGACGGATGCTCGCCGGTGGGGGTGTACTCGTCGTGCTGGCCAGGCTGCCCATCTCCGCCAAGCAGAGCCTGATGCTGGTCAAGATGGGCCGGCAGCTTGTTCTTCTGGGCGTGACTCCCGACCGCATCAGCTCGCTGAGCGTCGTGACCGACCCGGAGCAGGTGACCTCCATGGTCGGTGATGTCGCCAGCGGCAACAAAGACTCGATGACTCGGGCCTTTGCCGAGGCCTTCAGCGATGAGAGCAAGGCCTATGCCGGCGCCGAGGAGGATGAGCCTGCTGTCCCGTCCGCATCGGGACAGGTGAAAAACCTCCTGGAGAAGGTCCGGAGTCTGGCCAAGGGGCAGGGTGCGTTCTGAACCCTGGCCTGCGCGCCGCCCGGGCTCCTTGCCCGCGGCAATGATTGAATAGAACCGCGGGTGGAAACCGCGGGAAGGGGACGCGACCTGGATGCGCCGAACGACTGAGCATGGATGCTCGCGCTGGCTGCTGGCATCGGCGATGGTGGCCGCCTTGGCCGCTCCTGCCGTGGCCCAGGCACCGGCCGCGCTGGCCCCGTCCGGTGTTGTCCCGTCAGGCGCCGGGACAATCGACAACAGCACGCTGGGCATCCCTGATCTGGGGCGTATTCTGCCGCCCGCTCAGAACCGCCAGGCGGTCAGCTCCACGTTGCAGATCTTCGTGATCCTGACCGTGCTCACACTGGCCCCTTCGTTGCTGATCATGACCACGTGTTTCACCCGGATCATGATCGTGCTCGGCCTGCTTCGCCAAGCGATCGGCACCCAGCAGCTTCCACCGGGGCAGATTCTCGTCGGCCTCTCGTTGTTCATGACGTTCCTCATCATGGCCCCAACGTTCGAGAGGATTCATCGCGAAGCGCTGATGCCCTGGCTGGAGAGCGCACCGGGGATGAGCCAGGAGAGGGCCTACCGGATTGCCGAGGGGCACATGCGCGACTTCATGTTCGCTCAGATCGAGCGGGCCAGGAACGAAGAGGACATCTTCCTGTTCATGGAGTATCAGCGCAAGGAGCCCATTCCCATCAACCAGCAAGTGACCCGGGCCCAGGTGGACACGGTCGCCCTGGTGCCGGCCTTCGTGCTGAGTGAACTGAAGACCGCCTTCGTGCTCGGATTCCGCATCTACCTGCCCTTTTTGGTGATCGACATGGTCATCGCCACCGTGCTGATCTCCATGGGCATGCTCATGCTGCCGCCGGTGCTGATCTCACTGCCGTTCAAGCTGTTGCTGTTCGTTCTGGCCGATGGCTGGCATCTGGTGGTGGCCTCACTCATGACGGGGTTCTCGTAGCGGGGGGCGAGTCTGTCGTGAAATCCGCGTCATCGAACGATGAGTTGATCATGGCTGGGTCTCAGTGAGATGGATGTCGGGCAGGCGTTAGACTTGGGGCGCGACGCACTGATCATGGTGCTGATCATCTCCGCGCCGGTCATGGGCGTGGGGCTGATCGTCGGCTTGGTGATCTCCATGTTTCAGTCCATGACCCAGCTTCAGGAGCAGACCCTGAGCTTCGTTCCGAAGATCGTGGCCATGGTTGGCCTGACCCTGCTTCTGATACCGTGGCTGGCCGAGCGTCTGCTCGAATACACGGTCGTCCTGCTGGGCGAGCCGGGAATGTGAGGATGCGGCCCGACACCGCATGCCGCGGTGCGGGGAGGTGCGGGATCACGGGTGGAGGGAGCACGGCAAAGGAGTCACGGGATGATAATGCTGACGAGTTGCCGGAGCGACGTCACAGCGAGGCCTTCGCCGTCGAAGAAACCGCCGATTCATGTGGCTCAAGGACTGTCATCGACGATGTGCGTGCAGATGCGAGGCGAACCATCCATGCCGCGGTCCGTGCCGAGCGTGGTGCTTTCGCCTCCTCTCGCCCCAATGTTCTCCGGTCGGTTTTCGGCTTTCTGACTATGTCGGTACCGTTCGTTGACATCTACCTGGCCTTACCCGCGTTCATGCTGGTGCTGGCGCGCATCTCGGGTTTGATGTTGACCGCTCCGTTCTTCAGCGGATCGATCATTCCGACGCAGGTCAAGGCCATCCTGGTGCTCGCCGTCTCTGCGGTTGTCTTCCCGATGGCCGGCCCGCACACGGCCGTGCCGGTAACCATGTCCACGGTCGTCTGGGGAATGGTCGGGGAGTTGGCCTTGGGGACGATTGTCGGGATTGGCGTGTCCCTGGTTCTGACCGGCGTGCAGATGGGTGTTCAGTTGGCGAGTCAGCAGGCGGGCATGGCCTTGGGCGAAGCCTTCAATCCGATGCTCGAAACCAGTCTGCCGGTGGTGTCGGAGTTGTACTTCTTCGTGTCCTTCACGGTGTTCCTGGCTGTCGGAGGTCACCGGGCGATGATCCGGGCTTTGCTCGACAGCTTCGAGACTCTGCCGCTGATGGGGCTCCGTGTGGACGAGAGCATGGTCCTCCTGATGATCAGCCTAGTGACCGTGGCGTTCACCGTGGCGATCCGCGTGGCCGGACCGATGATGCTGGCTTTGCTCATGAGTTTCATTACCCTGGGCTTTTTGTCTCGGACCGTGCCGCAGTTGAATATTCTCACCGTGGGCTTTCCGGCCAAGATGATGCTCGCCCTGCTGATCATGGCCCTGACCATCATGTCGCTGGAGCCGGTCCTGACTGGATCGCTCGCCCTGGTGATGGACGAGCTTCGGCAGGGGCTTGGTATCGGTGCTGGGTAGGGGATTGACGAGACATGGCTGATACACTGCAAGACAAGACCGAACCCGCAACCCCGCGACGACGGGAGGAAGCTCGCGAGCGAGGTCAGGTGGCTAGGAGTTCGGACTTCACCTCGGCCGTGGTGCTCCTGGGGGCGATTGTCGTTCTGTACGTGAGTCGGGACACCATCACCGGGCGGTTGCTCGCTGTGCTGCGCCTGTGTCTTGATCCAGATGACACCTCTGCGGTCGACTCCGCTCAGATGGTCCCAATGCTGATGATCGCCGGTCGGGCCGTCGCGGAGATCCTGGCGCCCCTGATGCTGGCGGTGACGATCATCGCCCTGGTGATCTCGTTCGGCCAGGTGGGCGTGGTCTTCTCCTGGGAGACGATCAAGCCGGGCCTGGACAAGATGAATCCCCTCGCCGGCCTCAAGCGGATGTTCAGCGCTCGTTCTTTCGTCCACCTGCTCATGGGCTTGGCCAAGATGTGTGTGCTTGTGGGAGTTGCTTACTACACGCTCCGCGGCAAGCTGAACAGCCTGGCCGAGGCGGCTCTGCTGTCGCATTTGGCCTTGGCTCAGATGACCATCGACCTGGTCTTCACGCTCGGACTTCGCCTGGCGATGGCTTTGCTAGTCCTGGCCATCATTGACCTGGTCTACCAGAAGTGGAAGCTCGAGAAGGACCTGCGGATGACCAAGGAAGAGGTCCGCGAGGAGCTGCGGAGAATGGACGGCGATCCACACATCAAACGTCGCCGGCGCGAGCTGCAGATGCAGTTGGCGATGCGACGGATTCGCGCCGCGGTGCCCAAGGCCGATGTCGTGGTAACCAACCCCACCCACTTCGCGGTGGCCCTCCAGTATGACTCGGAAACGATGTCCGCCCCGACGGTGACGGCTAAGGGAGCCGACCATCTGGCTCAGTTGATCCGCACCTTGGCGATCGAGCATGGCGTGCCGATCGTTGAGCGGCCGCCGCTGGCTCGGGCCCTGTATCAGAGCGTCGAAGTCGGCCAGGAGATCCCCGCCCAATTCTATCGGACCGTGGCGGAGGTCCTGGCTTATGTCTATGAGTTGGCCGGGCAAAGCGACCGGCGCCGCCCGACCACGGCCGCACCGGCGGGTGTTTCATTGAACTGAGGGAACGGTAGTCCATGGCCGGACCGGCATTCATGCAATCGAAGCCCTTCAAGTGGTTGGAAGGCAACCGGGCGATGCTGCTGCCCCTCGGGGCCACGCTGCTGATCTTCGTCCTGCTGGTTCCGCTTCCCACTCAGATGCTCGATGTTCTACTCGCCGGGAACATCACCCTGGCCGCGATCATCATGCTGACCGTGATGTACCTGCGGCATCCCCTGGAGCTTTCCTCGTTCCCCTCGCTGCTGCTGGCCACGACGCTCTTCCGGTTGGTGCTCAACGTCGCCACCACGCGTCTCATCCTGTCCAACGGCCAGTCGGGCATGGACGCCGCTGGCCAAGTGGTCCGGGTCTTCGGCAATTTCGTCACCGCCGGGAACCTCACCGTCGGCGTCATCATCTTCACCATCCTGACGGTGATCCAATTCGCGGTCATCACCAAGGGCGCCACACGTATCGCTGAAGTGGCCGCCCGGTTCACCCTCGATGGCATGCCCGGCAAGCAAATGGCCATTGACGCCGACCTGAACGCGGGCATCATCGACGAGAAGGAAGCCCGCCGCCGACGCGAAGAGATCGCCGCCGAAGCCGACTTCTACGGAGCCATGGACGGGGCCTCGAAGTTCGTCCGCGGCGATGCCGTCGCCGGCCTGATCATCACCCTGGTGAACATCATCGGTGGACTCTACGTCGGCATGGTCGAGCACGGCATGCTGGTCATAGACTGCATCCGGGTCTATACCACGTTGACCATCGGCGATGGACTGGTGGCCGCCATTCCGGCGTTTCTCATCTCCATCTCGGCCGGCATGCTCGTGACCCGGAGCAGCGCCCGCTCGAACCTGGGTGAGGATCTTCTGTCCCAACTCACCGCCCGTCCCGTCGCCCTGGTTCTGGCCGCCGTTTTTCTGGGCTTCCTCTCGCTCACCCCGCTGCCGAAGATCCCCCTGATCGCCCTGGCGGCTGGCTGCGGAGGAGTGGCGTTCTTCCTGACCACTACTCGAGCGACTGCGGCCGCCGACGCCGCCATCAAGGCCAAAGAGGAGGCCAGGAAGCCCGAAAGGGTGGAGTCCCTCCTGACCATTGATCCGATGGAACTGGAGGTGGGTTACGGGCTGATCCGAATTGTCGACCGCAAGCAAGGGGGTGACTTGCTCGATCGGATCACCAACATTCGACGGCAGACCGCCACCGAGTTGGGCATCGTCGTGCCCCCCATTCGCGTCCGCGATCATCTTCGGCTTGAGCCCAACCGGTACGTGGTCAAGCTCCGCGGCGTCGAGGTTGCCCGCGGCGAATGTATGCCCGGTTATCTGCTGGCCATCGATAACGGCCAGGTGAGTGTGCCCGTCCCAGGCCTGGAGACGCGAGAACCGGCGTTCGGCCTGCCCGCCCTCTGGATCAACGAGGACCACAAGGCCGACGCTGAGCAGCGGAACTACACGGTCGTTCCTCCTTCCAGCGTCCTGGCCACCCACCTCAAGGAGATCATCAAGCGATATGCCGATGAGTTGCTGACCCGCGAGCAGACCCACCGACTCCTGGATACCCTCAAGGAGAAGTCGCCCAAGGCGGTCGAGGACGTGATCCCCGAGGTCGTCAAAGTGGGGGAAGTGCAGAGGGTCCTGCAGAACCTGCTTCGCGAACGGGTGCCGGTCCGCGACCTCGAGACCATCCTCGAGACCATGGCCGAATGGGCACCTCGTACCAAGGACACGGACATTCTCTCAGAATATGCCAGGAATGCTCTGGCAAGAACGATCTGTCAGATGTATAAGGACGACAAGAACATGGTCCGCGTGGTGACGCTGGACCCGAAACTGGAGGATCTGGTCGGCGCTCACATCGAGCGCAGCGAACGCGGAGCGTTTCTGAACTTGCCGCCCGAGACTCAGAATCGGCTGGTTCGGGCCATCCGCGATCGCGTCGAGCAGTCAACACCCAGTGCAGGAGGCCAAACGGTGGCGGTCCTCTGCTCGCCGCAGATCAGGATGTGGGTGCGGCGACTCATCGAACCCTCCCTGCAACACGTTCCGGTGTTGGCCTACAACGAAATTGTTCGTGGTATCGAGGTGCAGTCCCTGGGATTGGTGGTACTGAACGATGGAGCTTAAGACCTATCAGGCTCACTCGATGGCCGAGGCTCTTGAGAAGGTTAAGCGCGAACTCGGCCCCGACGCGGTTATCCTGAACACCCGAACCATTCGCAGGGGGGGCGTACTCGGCGTCGGGGCGAGAGACGTCATCGAGATCACCGCCAGCCGCGATCGCAACGCTCTGCCGGCCGTCGAACGACGGGCGATGGCCTATCGGGCGGCCAGCGCTGCGGGGCGACCTTCCCCCGCCGCCGAGCCCCTTCGATCAGCATCCAGCCGCCCCTCGCTTCAGCCTCCCTCATCGCAACCTCTGGTCCAAAAAGATCTTAGCGCTGAGGAGGGGCTCGGTGATCGAGGTTCGACCCAGGTTTCGGCTTTCACCTCCGGGCTGCGCGACGAGATGCGCGAAATTCGGGGCATGGTCAGCGAGCTGCTCAATCGACCGACCGTGGCCGCTCCCGCCGCACCGGCCGTGCCCGCCGAGTTCCAGGACTACTACACCCGCCTGCTTCAGAACGCTGTGGCCGAGGAACTGGCCCGCGAAGTCATCGCCAAGGCTCGTGAGCGCCTCGACGATTGCCGCACCCGAATCCTGTCTGGAGTGGCCGCCCGACTCGACCACGCCCAGGCGGAGGAGAAAGTCGCCGCGAAGCTGAACGAGCTCATTCCCGCGGTGCTCTCCGAGTGCATCGAACGCATGCTCCCCGCAGCCGAGCCGGTGACCGGTGAGGCCGGCGATCCACCCAAGGTCATGGCGCTGGTCGGACCGACAGGCGTGGGTAAGACGACGACCATTGCCAAACTCGCCGCCCAATTCCGTCTGCGTGAACACAAGACCGTCGGCCTGATCACGATTGACACCTACCGGATCGCGGCCGTAGACCAGCTGAAGGCCTACGCCGACATCATGAGTCTCCCCCTGGAAGTGGTGTTTACCCCAGAGGAACTTGGTGCCGCGATCGTCAAACTGCGTCACTGCGACCTCATCCTGATCGATACCTCCGGGCGCAGCCATCGCGACCTGCAGCGATTGGGCGAGTTGCGGGCCTTCTTGGACGCCGCCCGCCGGGCAGCGGAACCGTCGCGGAAACCCCGGGGTCAGGCCGCCCGGCTCAAACACGCGACCGGCGACACTCCCAAGCGTGGTTCCGGGCGCGGGGCAGCGTCGGCCAAGAAGCGACTCGAAGTCCATCTGCTTCTGTCCTGCACATGTCACCAGGATCAGCTGCTCCAGGTGGCCGAGCGGTTCGCCGCTCTGGACGTCGATCGGGTGGTGTTTACCAAGTTGGACGAAGCGGTCGGCTTGGGCGTGATCCTCAACGTCGCCAGTCGTCTTAAATGGCGCATGTCCTACTTGACGACCGGGCAGGAAGTGCCGGATGATATTGAAATAGGGCATCGGCGGCGGATCGCGGAGATGCTGCTGCGTCCAGAGTCGGATGCGACGGCCGAGGGCCGCTCATCCTCGACCCAAGCCGGCATCGCGTCCGTGGATCAGCTCGCATAGGACCTCGGGGTCGGGGGTGTACGACCGGAGGCCAGGATGTTCCGACATGAGGGTGGTAGTGGTCGCCTCGATCAGGCGAGCCGCTTGCGCCGCATGATGACCGTACCGGAGGCGACCGCCTCGCCGGACCATCCTGCCGCTCATGTCATTGCTGTGGTCAGCGGCAAGGGCGGCGTGGGCAAAACGTTTATTTCCGCCAATCTCGCGATCGCTCTTTCTGCCCGTGGTCATCGGGTCGTTCTCTTCGACCTCGACATGGGCTTGGCTAACACCGACATCATCCTGGGTGTCGAGGCCGCGGTTACCTGGCCCGAAGTGCTCGGGGGTCGTCGCTCGCCCGGCGAGGTGATCATTCAGGGACCCGGTGACATCGCCTTCGTGCCCGGCGCGTCGGGTATGGCCAATATCGCCAACCTCTCCGAGTTCGAGCGCCACCAGCTCCTGGCGGTCATGGAGGAAATCGAGAGTCGCTACCATGTCTGCATCCTGGACTGCGGGGCGGGCATCTCCCGCAACGTCGTGACACTGGCCGCCTCCGCGGATACCCTCCTGGTGGTGACCACGCCCGAGCCGACCGCCGTCACCGACGCCTACGCCACAATCAAGGCATTCGCTCAGGAGAGACAGCGCGCCGCCGATTCTGGTATGGGCGGTTCCATGGGTGTGATCGTCAATCAGGCACTCAGTCGCCGGGAGGGCCGGGACACCTACGAGCGCCTGGCCGGTGTCGCCGCGCGCTTCCTGCATGTACCGGTCACCGACTACGGCTATATCCTCGTCGACGAACATGTTCCCGCCGCCGTTCGTCAGCGCCGCCCGGTCCTGCTCGATTACCCCCGATGCGCGGCCAGCAGCTGCATCATGGCCACGGCCGGGCGGCTCTCCCGCGAGTTGGGCCGTCCGGAAGCCCGGCAGAGCCTGTTTTATCGGGTCATTAGCCTGTTCATCTGACCCGCCCGGTGACCTTGCCCCGGCCGCTGTTTTTGAGTTAAAGCTATCGATCGCCAGTGCCGTTACTCTTGAAACGATGATTCACGGCGACAAGGACGTTGCGTGATGATCAGACTCTGTGGAGCTTGCTTAGCTCTATTCGCGTTCTCGATCACGGTCCTGCTGGGTCTATCCGCCGGCAACCCGATCGAGGTGATTCTCCCTCGGGCAATTTGGGCGCTCGTTCTGTTCTGTGCAATCGGTTTGAGTGCTGGTTGGGTGGGCAGTCGCATACTCGATGAGCACGCCCTGCGGCGCAGTCGCGAGATGTTCACGGAAGTGGACGAATCCGAGGCTCAGCATGAGCCCCAGGCGCCAGGCGGAGATGCCGGCGCTGCCAAGACACCTGTGGGGCAAAAACGAGCCGAGGTGAGGGCGGGTGCAGGTACGGCCGCTCCCGCGGGCGCCACATCAAGCGCAAGAGCGCCTGCCACGGCCGGTGGGGGACCCCGGTGACCTGAACGGCTCGCCAGGGGTGGCTGATCAACGACCTATGGGGAGGTGATGGATGGCCGACCTCGATACGGACATCCAGCAGGTCTGGTTGGATTACAAACAAAGTGGTGATCGCCGGTTGCGGAATATGCTCATGGAGCATTACCTGCCCCTCGTTCGCTACACCGCCGAGCGGGTGGCCACCAAGCTACCCAGCGAGGTAGATACCGACGACCTCGTTTCCGCCGGCACGTTCGGGCTCCTCGACGCCATCGAAGCCTTCGATCTCAGCCGCGGCGTCAAGTTCGAGACCTACTGCTCCGCACGCATCCGCGGCGCAATCCTCGACGAGCTCCGAACCATGGATTGGGTGCCGCGGCTTGTTCGCAGCCGGGCTCATCGGCTTGAGGTCGCCACTAAAGCCCTCCGAGCAGAATTGGGGCGACTTCCCTCCGACGATGAGGTGGCGCATCGATTGGGACTCAGCAAGGCCGAGTTTCACAAGCTCATGCGCGACGCCAACGCCGTGTCGCTCGTCTCGCTCTCACGCAAGTACCACGACGAAGATTCCACCCGCGAACTCCAGGAGATCGACGTCCTCGAGGACCGCCAGAGCGAAGACCCCTTCAACGAACTGCAGAAACGCGACATGCGCGACGTCATCATGAGCGGCCTGAGTCGTATCGAACGACTCATCGTCGTGCTCTATTACTACGAGCAGATGACCATGAAGGAGATCGGCTCGACCCTCGACCTCTCCGAAAGCCGGGTGAGCCAGCTTCATTCCAGCATCCTCAGTCGGCTGACGCATCAACTCATCCGCAAGTCCTAGCCGGACAGAGTACTCATGGTGGATGGTCAGCCGCTCCCCTGGCTCCTGTTCCGCAACCACGTTAGACTGTCCTGTGTTTCAGTCCCGCTTGCTCGTGATCGGGGAGGGTCCGACCATGCAACCCACGGTTCAGCGAAGAGACCTGCTGAAGGCCGGAGCTGCCGCTGCAATGGCTGCAGCCATCTCGGGTCGACTGCCCGGTGCCCTGGGACAGGCGTCGACCACCGCACCCGCCCGGCCAGGCCGTATCTGGGCCGATCTCCTCCACCTCAGCTACAACATGTGGTGCGACTGGGATTCACCCGCCTGGAAGGGGCTCTATGGTGCATACCGGCCGGAGCTTCGCTTCGACGAGACTCTGTGGAATGACCTGCTGAAACGGATGGTCGACGCCGGCCTGAACATGGTGGTCATCGACCTGGGCGACGGGGTGCAGTACCGAAGCCATCCCGAAATCGCGGTCAGAGGCGCCTGGCCAATCGAGAAGCTCAGGACTGAGTTGGCTCGACTGCGTAGGATGGGGCTTGAGCCGATCCCGAAGATGAATTTCTCGGCCACCCACGATGCCTGGTTGGGCAAGTACGCCCGCGCCGTCTCAACCGATGCCTACTACACAGTCTGCCGAGACCTCATCATCGAGGCCATCGAGCTGTTCGACAAGCCGCGGTTCTTCCACCTGGGCATGGACGAGGAGACCGCCGAACACCAGCGCGAGTACCAGTACGCCGTCATCCGCCAGCACGATCTTTGGTGGCACGATTTCCTGTTCTACGTTGAGCAGATCGAGCGGGCTGGCTCGCGGGCCTGGATCTGGTCGGATTATCTGTGGAAGCACGCCGAGCCGTTCTTTAGGAAGATGCCCAGGAGTGTCCTTCAGTCCAATTGGTACTACGGCGACAAGTTCGAGAACGACGTGACCGCCGCCAAGGCATACCTCGATCTTGAGAAGCACGGCTACGAGCAAGTGCCAACAGGAAGCAATTGGTCGAGCTCCAACAACTTCCGCCTCACCGTGGACTACTGCTCCAAGCACATCGCCAGGGAACGCCTCCTCGGCTTCCTCCAGACCGCCTGGCACCCGACGCTCGAAGTCTGCCGAAGAAGGCATGAAGAGGCGATCGATCAGGTTCGTGCGGCGAAGGCGGCCGGAAGATGACAATGAGGCCGTAAGGCACAGATCCGCGACCCGGCCGAGCGACGCAGTGACAATGGACGCCGCTCACGGGCATTTCGGTGACCGATCCGAACGGGCAGCCTGTCAACCGCGCCAAGCTCATGACGTCTCAGCCATTGGATCTCGGCGAGTGGTTCGTGCTCGGCTTCGTCGCCTGCCTGGCCACGCTCGGCGAGGGGGGCTTTCATGGGGGTGGAGGAGGTGGCGGTGGCGGCGGTAATGGACCGGGCACTTGGCCGGGGCAGGGGGCCGGGACGACAGACGAAATCAGGCAGCGGTTTTCCACGAACCTGATGGAGGTCATCGGTGTCGGCCTGGCGGTCATCGCCGTAATCCTGGTCACAGGGTTCCGGGTAATACAGGTCAGCGGTCTCTCCTGTGTCGGTTCTCGGCGTTTCGGCTTACGGCCTCCACGTTCATCCATACACAAACACGTACGTCGCCAGCAGTGCCAGCCCGTCCCATGGAGCTTCCGGAGCGGTGCTCTTGACGCAGGCATCGCTGAGGTAGCCGATCAGCCAGTATCGCTCGGCATGGGTCGGAGCGACGGCGGTGAGGAACTCGATGGCGTGTCCCTCGTCTCCATGGTACCGGTAACGAAGACGCAGGAACTGGAAGGCCAGTCGCTGCAGGGACCTGAAGACCTCTTGCCACTCCTCGGCCTCGGCTTGTTCGAGGAGCCGTTCGACCTCGGCGTCGGTCTGGAGGAGCAGTCTCCTGCGATCGGCTCGAGAGATCGGCCCGCTCGGCAGCGTGACGCGGACGAACAGCCGGGCCTGGCGGCGGATCTTGCGGGCCAGCTTGGCGAAGCCGCTACCTCGCCAGTGCCGGTCCTGCCGCCAGAGCATCTGGAAGTCACCGCTGCCGCCGAGGAGATCCGCCAGTGCGACGAGCATCTGGGAGCGAACGGTGGTATTGCCCGAATGAAGGGCCAGCTCGATCATCTCGTGAACCGCACCCAGTTCCTTCAGATTGGACAAGGCTGCCGCCGCGGCCGCGAGAACCTCGGCATCGTGCTCGCCGGCGAGCAGGCTGCGCAGTTCTCCGGCTGCGGCCGTGTCCTCCGAGCGGCCCAGGGCCTCGACTGCCGCCCGGCGGACCCGGCCGTCCGGATCGTGCAGGGCTCGCTTGAGCAGGACGGTACGATCCTCGATCTCCGCCTGACTGATGGCTTCGATCGACTGGGCCCGAACTGACGCGTCCGGTTCGTGGAGATACCACCGGAGCATGTCCAGGGCTTCGGGGGTACCCAGCCGGCCGAGGGCGAGCAAGGCTTCCCGCCGAATGGCCAGATCTGGGTCGTCCAGCGCGCCCACGATTTCGGGTAGCATCATGTTCCCGTCACGCGGACTGATCCGTCGCAGGGCTCGCACCGCTCGCGAGACGCTCGACGCTGAACCCAGCACACTGATGTTCCAGGTGATCCGCCACAGGTCGCCGGAGATCAGCCGGCCCAACCACGGGCGGACGGCCGTACCCATCGGATCGGGAATGCGGGCCATAAGAGGGATGGTGAGAAAGACTCCGGCGAAAGTGATTATCAGCAATACGTGCATGTAGCACACCGGCTGGCCGCTGGGCAGCTTGAACCATGGAACGACGCGACAGATGTCCGCTAGCCAGCCAGCCAGCAGCGGCCCGAACGCGCTGGCAACGGCCGTCACCGCCTGGAACATGCCCATGTAGAACTCATGCTGCCGGCTTGGCGCCATGGACAGGGCCAGGTTCTGAACCGCCACGGTCTGGCCGCCGAACAGCACTCCGTATGCCGCAGCATTGACCAGCGCGATCCACGTGTAGTTCTCCTCGTTGATGAAGAAGTAGGTGACGTGAGTCAACAGCCCCAATGAACTCAGCAGCCAGACCGTGCGGTGTCCGATCTTGTCCGCAAGTCGACCCCATTGGCTGGCAGCCAGGGCAGTACCCACCGCGTACACGACCCAGACGGCCGAAACCAGCCACAACGCCGCATGACCGCCCAACCAGACGCCGTCCACTTCTTCGCCACGGAGGAACAGCGGCAGGAACACGATGGGCACGTTGTAGAAGAATAGATAAATGCCCTGAGCGATCAGGACGCTGCGAAACGGCTTGTCCCGCAGCGGTGCGAGATACTCGTCGGCCAGCTTTCGCAGGGTGCGACGTTCCGGCGGCGGCCGGACCGGTTCGGGCACCGCGCAGAACAACAGCGGGTCGAGCACCGCCAATGCGGCCATGACCATGAAGACGGCGAAGTACATATGGCGAACGGCCGCTTCACCGCTGGTTCGATCCACGAGGGCGCCGGCCGCGATGGTCACCACCGACTGGCCGAGCAACATCCACCGGTATCGGCGTCCGAAGAAGGTCCCCCGGATCGCGTCCGGGATGAGGTCGGCCATCCAGGACCAGTAACCGGGCGAGGTGAAGACGCTCCCGCCCTGAACCAGGAGCAAGCCAACCATGAATACCCAGATCAGGGTGGTATGCCACTCGCGGTAGCCGGCCAGCAGGGCCACGGCCGCCGAGCCGAACATGCACGAGCGGGCCAAGGCGGTGATGATGATCCAGGTTGCCCGGCGGCGCTGGAGCCGGCAGAAGACGGCCGCCCCGGGCAGTGATGCGGCCGTCGCCAGACTTACCAGGGTGAGGTTCATTCCAATCAGGGTCTTGCTCGCCCCGAGCTGTTCGGCCATGAAGACCGCGGTAATGCCTGCCGTCGGCCACAACACCGCGATCGACATCATGATCGAAGTGCCGCCGAGGATGTTGATGGTCATGGCCCGGGCCAGGCGCAGCGGTCCGATCGGCCGTCCGGCATAGTCTGTCGGCCGTTGAGGCAAGGGGTCCAGCAGTTTGTTGGGCGGGTCTGTACCTCCCATGAGTCAGCGATTCTAGAGAAAAGCACGGTGGGAGCAAGCCAGGCGAGGAAACAAGGCTGGCGGACAAGTAGTTGGGGAGGGAGCATCGGCCGTCGGGCGGCACGCCCCGTGAAGACGGCGTGTTCTGCGGTTGTTCGGGTGCGGTAGTAGAATGCCCTCGCCTTCGGATGGCAGCAGCCGCTGCCCCATTCTCAGAAGGCGAGGATGTCGAATGATCTCTGTCGCGATGCTCATTGTACTCCTGTTCGTCATCCTCGCGGCCCCAGGCGTGCTGGTGGGGGTTCGTCTCCCGGGGTGGCGACCTTGTCTGCGTCGGTGGCATGGGGATAGAGTATGCCCGGGTGGATGGCCGCTCGTGCATGGACGCGGTCGGTTCTCGATCCAGAGTTGCGTGAACGCGAGGTGCGGAACATGAATAACCATACACAACCGTGCAGTAGTGCTGCGGAAGCCTCTCCTCGTTCGGCGGACTGCTGCACAGGGATGTGCCGCCGTGACGTGCTGAAGGTGGCCGGTCTGGCCATGGCAAACGCGGCCATATCGGGGATGCCGGTCATGGCTGGTCCGTTTGAAGCGTCCGACTTTGAGAGACTCGTTCCGGCCGACAAGAAGCTCCATCCCGATTGGGTGAAGTCGCTTTTCGCCCGCGGGTCGCAGGCGGTGTATCGCGGCGCCGATCTGGAGAAGATTGGCATGCCCGTCGGCGGGATCTGTACGGGCCAGCTTTACCTCGGAGGCGATGGCCGGCTCTGGCACTGGGATATCTTCAACGAAGTGACCGGCACGGGGGCCGAACACTACGCACAGCCAATGGCTCCCTCCTCACCTCTGGAGCACGGCTTCGCCCTCCGCATCACTTCGGGCGGTCTATCGCGGGTCCGCACGTTGGACCGCGCTGGCTGGAAGGACGTCTCGTTTCTTGGAGAGTACCCCGTAGGTCATGTCGAGTACCGGGATGATAGCTCGGCCGTGGCCGTGTCGCTCGACGCGTTCTCGCCCTTCATTCCGCTCAACGCCGACGATTCCGCATTGCCTGCCACGGTGATGCGTTTCACCATCAAGAACAGCGGTGCGGAGAAGGTCAATGTGGAGCTGGCCGGCTGGCTCGAAAACGCAGTTGGCCTGCGTAGCGAACAATCGTTTGCAGGCGTGCGGCGCAATCGGATCGTTCGCCTGGGTGGACTCACCTGTCTCGAGTGCGACATGGAGCCGCTAGCCGAGAAGCCGTCGGCGTCGAGGAGGCCGGATCTCGTTTTCGAGGATTTCGAGCGGCAGACCTACGAAGGCTGGACCGCCACCGGCACCGCCTTCGGTCCCGGCCCGATCGAGAAGAGCAAGATGCCTGTTTACCAGGGCGACGTCGGCTCGAAGGGCGAGCGCCTGGTCAACACGCACAACACGCGCAACGGCGAGGAAGTCGGTGCGGGCGACGCTCATGTCGGCACGCTGACCAGCAAGCCATTCACCATCGAGCGCGACTTCATCTCGTTCCTGATCGGCGGCGGAGCCCACAAAGGCAAGACCTGCATCAACTTGTTGATCGACGACAAAGTGGTGCGCACTCTGACCGGCTGGAACGACAATCGCATGAATCCCGGCGGCTGGGACATCCGGCCATGGGCGGGCAAGACGGCCAGGCTGCAGATCGTGGACAACGAGAAGGGCGGCTGGGGCAATATCGGCATCGATCAGATCGTGTTCACCGATACGCCGCAGGGCCCGGGCGGCAAGCTAAGCGACCAGCCCGATTTCGGCACGATGGGGCTAGCCCTGCTCGAACCTCAAGCCAGCGACCTCGCGACGGCCGTCACACCAGAACGCAACGGCGACGCCGCGCTGTTCCCGGATCGAACTGCCGCATCCGACGCTTCGCCGGCCTCCACTTCGGCCGGTAAACTGATCGGCGCCCTCGGCCGTACCCTGAGCCTCGCTCCGCAGGCGTCCGCCACAGTGACATTCGTCGTCACCTGGCACTTCCCGAACATCAAGCTGCACGGCCTCGAACGCGAAGGGGGCCGCTGGTACGGCAAGCGATTCCCCAACGCCCTGGCGGTGGCCGAGCATGTGGCCGCCAACTTCGCTCGTCTTGATGCCCAGACCCGGCTTTGGCACGACACCTGGTACGACTCCACGCTCCCGCGCTGGTTCCTCGATCGCACGTTCCTCAATACGTCCATCCTGGCGACCAATACGTGCTACTGGTTCGACAGCGGCCGGTTCTACGGCTGGGAGGGCGTCGGCTGCTGCGCCGGTACCTGCACCCACGTGTGGCACTACGCCCATGCGGTGGGGCGGCTGTTCCCCGTGCTGGAGCGATCGCTCCGTGAACGCGCCGATTACGGTGCCGGCTTCAACCCCGACACCGGCCGGATCCGCTTCCGTGCCGAGCACAATGACCATTGGGCAGTCGACGGCCAGGCGGGCTGCATCCTGCGGACCTATCGCGAGCACCAGATGAGCACCGACGATGCGTTCCTTCGCCGCCTCTGGCCGAAGGTCAAGAAGTCGATCGAGTTCCTGATGAGCAAGGATCCCAATGCGGAGGGCATCATTCAGGGTCCGCAGCACAATACGCTCGACGCCGATTGGTACGGCCAGGTCGCCTGGCTGAGCGGCCTCTATCTGGCGGCCGTACGCGCCGGCGAGAAGATGGCCCGCGAGGTCGGCGACGACACCTTCGCCGCCCGCTGCCGGGCGATCTTCGAGAAGGGCGGTCCCAGGGTCGATGCGACGCTGTTCAACGGCGAGTACTACGTTCACAGACCTGACGAGAAGCACGCCCAAACCGTTGGCTCGTACGACGGTTGCGAGATCGACCAGGTCTTCGGCCAGAGCTGGTCGTGGCAGTTGGGTCTAGGCCGTATCACCGACCCGGAGAAGACCCGTTCTGCCCTCCGCTCGCTGTGGCGGTACAACTACACCCCCGACGTCGGCCCCTATCGCGCTGCCCATAAGCCGGGCCGGTGGTACGCCATGGCCGGCGAAGGTGGCTTGCTCATGTGCACCTGGCCGCGCGGCGAGGGCTTGCGTGTGACACGCGATTACGACTCCTATTTCAACGAGTGCATGACCGGTTTCGAATACCAGGTCGCTGGGCACATGCTGGCCGAGGGCATGCTCCTCGAAGGTCTGGCGATCGCTCGGACGATCCACGACCGCTATCACCCCGCGCGGCGCAATCCGTGGAACGAGGTCGAGTGCGGCGACCATTATGCCCGGGCGATGGCCAGCTACGGAGTGTTCCTGGCCGCCTGCGGCTACGAGCATCACGGGCCCAAGGGCCACCTCGGCTTCGCCCCGCGCCTGACGCCTGACAACTTCCGAGCCGCGTTCACTACCGGCGAAGGCTGGGGCGCGTTCATTCAGAAGCGTACCGGTGTTGCCCAACAAGACACCATCGAGATGAAATGGGGCAGGCTGCGCTTGCGGTCACTGGCGTTTGGGCTGGCCGAGGGGACACGCCCGGTGAGTGCCACGGTGACGGCGGCGGGCGAGAATGTGCCGGCCACTCTGAAGATCGAAGCCGGCCGCGCGCAACTCGCACTCTCGGAAGAGGTCGTGCTAAAGGAAGGGGCGACGCTGGAAGTGTCACTTGGGTGACGCCGGTTTGGTCTTCGCCTGCACCGGCCAGAAGACGAAATCGCCATTCTTCCACGAATCGTCGTGCTTGCCGCCGTCGTCCTTGAGATTCTCCGCGACACTGTAGAGCAAGAAGCCCTTCGACCGCTGCTTGTAGACGAAGTCCCGGCCGCTGAACGGGTCGATGCGGAGTTTACTCATGTCCGGATCCTCGAGTTCATCGAGAGACTCGGGGTAGCCGCCTGTCTTGCCGTGATATATGAGGATGAGGCAAATGAGGAACGTTGACCGGTGAGATGCAATCGTCCGTTCGTAGAGCACCCTTGACCGGTTTGGCCGGGTTGGGTTTGGGCGGCTTGGGTTCGGCCGCGAGGCTGGCCGCTGCCAGGAGCAGGAACGCCGGGACGATCGTCCATCTTGGGGTTGCTCGTCTGTGATGGTCAACGAAGTCCGGGCGGGCGAGCCGAATCATGCGCCTGCTCCTCTCGCGCGGAATCGGTACGCGAGGCGGCCTGGCGGTGCCCCCTGCCTGCGTCTCGATACTCGCTACTCCCTCTGACGGCAGGATGCAATCTAGTTGAGCGATTCGGCATTCCTCGCACCGAACCGGCTTCGTATCATCCCGCGTCCACCGGGTCACGCCGGCCGTCGTGCCCCGAACCACATCGACCCCAGGACACACAGAATCTGTGCGCCCAATCCCGCCGCGAGAATCGCGCCGGCGGCGGCGATAAGGTAGATCACCGGTTCGAAGGGGCGGGCCAGCCACCAGCCGCCGATGTCCATGCAGACGGCCAGCATCGGCAGAGGGCCGAGGATGAGCTTGATCCCGGCGGGCAGACCGGTCAGCAGGAACAGGCCACCGACAATGAGCGTGAACACCGGGATCGCCAGGATGTGGGCATGGGTGATCTGGACCAGCTCGTTCGTGGCTGTCGGAGCGAGGTAGATCGTCGAGGTCTTCGTGACCATCGGCCCGATCTTCGGAGCGGCCAGCTTGGCGACCAAGGCGAACTGCGGGGCGGTGGCCGAGTCGGGTGCGTAGGGGATGTCGGATTCATCACCGTCCTTGGCATTGTGGCAGCGCACACAGCATTGGCCGATCACTGTTTGAGGCGACGGATCGCCGGCTTGGGGCTTGCCGACGACGGTGAAGTCCGCCTCCTTGGCGCCGGCTTCCAGCCAGGTAGTGAGCGATCGGACCGCTGCCGGACCGCCCGCTTCCAAGTACTTCCGCATTCGTCCGCCCGGCGAAACTTCCTTGAGCATTTCTGAAAGCTCGGCCGTGCTTTCTTGTGCAGTGACCATCTTCTCCATCCCGTGGAACGTGCGTCGGATGTCGTCCACGGTCAGTGCCGGGTCAAGATCCGCGTCATGATGGTGATGGTAGATGTTGGCCCGCGAGACCAGCACGCCCGCGCCCATGAGGAAGAGAAAGAGCGTGAGCAGGAGCTTGGCCGGCAGAGACAGCGAAGGCAGATGCACGGGGCAGGTGGGAGTCGGGTTCATGGTCCAAACCTCAAGAGAAAACCGAAAGCCGAAACGCCGAAAGCCGAAATCGGAGGCCTCGATACCTAAGGATATTGCCCAGTCGAAACACCCATACCTGAATCGCCGATAGCCGAGGCGATCGTCTTCTTAGTCGGGCTGAAGCCATGCCTCAGGTGCTCATTTCGGCGTTTCGGCTTTCGGCGTTTCGACGTTTCACCCCGGTAGTCTGGGTGGCTGGGTTTTCGGGTACTCACCTGACAAGGCCTTCATGAATTCGACCAGGTCCTGGATGTCCTGTTCTGTCAACTTGGCGTCGCGGCCCGGTCGTCCCAGAACTGGACGCGCAGGTACGCGGCATTGATGATCGTGGGCGCGTTTCGGTCTCCGAGCTGGCCGTGGATGCCTTTGCTGGTCGCCGTCTTCTCGGCCCAGGCCATTGTCGGATCGTGGCAGGTGGCGCAGGCAATGTCATTCTCCTTGCTCAGCCGTTTGTCGAAGTAGAGCATCTTCCCAAGCTCAACCTCGGCCTCGGTCATGGGGTTGTCCGCGGGGATGCTCACGGGATCCAGTCCCAGGGGCACGGCCGGCAACTGCCCGGCGGGTGCGGCGAGCGTGCTTGGTCCAGCGGGTGTGGCCGGCTTGCTCGGCTGCTCCGATTCCTTGCAGCCGACGGCCAGCAGTACCCACAACGAAGACGTCGCCAATAACGAAACGTGCAGACGATTCATGTTCGTCACTCCCCTTCTTGCGTGCCTGGTCCGAATTAGAACCGAAAGCCAGTTGAGAAACGCGACAGTACCTGTCTCACCGGTGGTCCGAAGAAGACGGTCCGGTGAGGAGTCGCTCAGCCCGCGCAAACAACGACCCCTGCAGGCTAACCCAGTGCTGATGATGTGGCAAGAGGATCGGTTGCGCCCGCTGACAGTGGACGGCTACTTGGCCCGCTCAAGATACTCACCGGTGCGGGTATCTACCCGAATCATCTCGCCGACCTCGATGAAAGGCGGGACTTTGACCTTCGCGCCGGTCTCCAGGGTGGCTTCCTTGTTCTGGTTGGTGGCGGTCGCGCCCTTGATGCCCGGGGGGGTGTCCGTGACCTGCAAATCGACCGTGTTGGGCAGGTCGCCGCTGACGATGACCCCGTCGATGACCGAGCAGACGCAGCGGGTGTTCTCTTTGAGGAACTGCAGGGCGTCGCCGAAGATATCGCCGGAGACGGGGATCTGGTCGTAGGTGTCCACGTCGGCCATGATGTAGTCGTCGCCGTCCCGGTACAGATATTCGAACGGCTTGGTCTGCACGAAGACGGTCTCGATGCGGTCGTCCGGGGCCATGCGCTGGTCGATGATGCGGCCAGTCTTGAAGTCCTTGAGCTTGACCTGGTAGTAACTCCGCCAGTTCCCCTTGGCAACGTGCTGCAGATCCTTGATCGTGTAGCGCAGACCTTCGTACTCGATGACCTGGCCTCTCTTGAGTTCGCTCACCTTGACCGACATAAGCTCCGATCTCCGAAACGAGCCCTTCACTTCGTACAGACCCGTCAGTGTCCCACAACTAAACCGCAAAGTCAACGGCCGCTCGTGACGGCTTCTGACGTGGACTCGGTGGCGGTCTGGGACTATAGGACCGTCCCCCGACAGGGCCACGGCGACTCCTTCGCTGTCCCTCGGTGTGGGGGCAGGCGTGTCGCCGGCGGGGAAACCGCCGTTCGCGTGCCATGCCCCCACTCAGGCTGCGACAGACCCTCGCGTCTGGACTTCCCGGAAAGTGGCCGATCGTGATCGAAGAACGATCGTGACGGTCGGGCTGTGGGATCCTGTTCCGATCCCGGGCGTTCGCGGCTCAGTCTGTTTTCTCCCCCTCCTTCTGGGCCGCGATCGTCCTGGGAGCCAGGACCTGGGCGGTTCGGGCGGGGATGTAGATCTGGATGGACTGGTCGCGGCCGTCGGCGGGAACCTGTTGCCAAGGGTGTTCCTGGCCGTGGTCCACGAGGCCGTGTCCTCCAAACCAGAAATCGTCGGTGTTGAGGACCATGCAGTAGGTCTCACGATCGGGGACGCCGAAACGGTAACCGGTGACCGAAGTCGATGGGTGGAAGTTGAAGACGAAGACCAGCGGGCCGCGGCGATACATGAGCAGCTTGGCCGGTTCGTCGTAGTGCAGCTGTTCGACCAGTGGTGAGCATAGCAGGTCGTACTTGGTGTCAAGGGCCTGCAGGTGCCGATCGAACGCGGCCAGATCGCAGTAACGCAGCATGGGGTCGTCCATCAGGTGCCACAGGCGTCGAGCGTACTTGTAGCTGAACCCGTTGCCCTCGCGGGGAAAGTCGATCCACTCGGGGTGGCCAAACTCGTTACCCATGAAGTTGAGGTAAGCCTCGCCACCAAGGCTGAAGGTGATGAGTCGAATCATCTTATGCAAGGCGATGCCGCGGTCGATGATCAGGTTGGCTGGACCGCCCTTACTCATGTGCCAGTACATCTCCTTGTCCATCAGCCAGAAGGCCAGGGTCTTGTCGCCAACCAGGGCCTGGTCATGGCTCTCGGCATAGGCGATGTGCTTCTCATGGGCCCGGCGATTGGTCAGGACGTGGTAGATCTCGCCCATGGACCACTCCTCGTCACGTTTCTCCTTGAGGAGCTTGATCCAGTAATCGGGGATGCCCATCGCGAGCCGGTAATCGAAGCCAAGACCGCCCTCGTCGAGCGGCCGGCAGAGGCCGGGCATGCCCGAGACGTCTTCGGCGATCGTGATGGCCCGAGGGTTGACCGCATGGGCGACCTGGTTGGCCAGTTGCAGGTAGGCAATGGCGTCGGTGTCTAGCCCGAAGATCAGGTAGTTGTCGTAGTGTCCAAAATCTCGCCCCAGGCCGTGGTCCAAGTACATCATGCTGGTGACGCCGTCGAACCGGAAGCCGTCCAGGTGGTACTCTTCCAGCCAGTAGCGGACGTTGCTGAGCAGAAACTGCTGGACCTCGAGCTTGGAGTAGTCGAACAGCAGTGAATCCCAGGCCGGGTGCTGGCCCCGGCCGCCGGCGTGGAAGTACTGGTAGTCCGTGCCGTCGAATTGGTTCAGTCCGTCGTGCAGGTTCTTGATCGAATGGCTGTGCACCAGGTCGAGCAGTACCAGCAGCCCATGTCCGTGGGCGGCGTCCACCAGCCGCTTGAAGTCGCGCGGTGTGCCAAACCGCGAGGAGACGGCGTAGAAGCTGCTTACGTGATAGCCGAACGAGCCGTAGTAGGGGTGCTCCTGCACGGCCATCAACTGGACGGCGTTGTATCCGGCTTCCTTGATTCGCGGGAGGACCTGCTCGGTGAACTCCTGGAACGTGCCGATGCGTTCTTGCTCGGTGGCCATGCCCACATGAGCTTCGTAGACTCGGAGGCCGCCCTCGATCTGGGGTGATGCGTGCTTCCACTCATGAGGAGAAGGCGGGCTCCAGAAATGCCCGCAGCTGTCGAAGGATTTCGGGTCGAAGGTGACACGTCGGATGTAGGCCGGGATGCGGTCCAGCGGTCCCAGGCTGCTGACCACGTGGACCTTGACGCCGCCGTCATGGACCAGCCGCCAGGCATACTGCCTGTCCGGGAGGAAAATGCTCCAGACGCCCTTGGCATCGCGGGCCATGGGGTGGGAGTGGCGGTCCCAGCGGTTGAAGTCGCCGGTCAGGAACAGGGCGTTGGCCTTGGGAGCCCACTCGCGATACCACACTCCGGGCTCGCCATCATGCTGGCCTCGGGTGAAGCCGAAGTACTCGTGGGCTCGGCTGAACTCCTCCAGTGAACCTGCGTACGCGCCGATCCGAGCCAAGGTCTTCTGAAAGTGCTCATACCGGTACTTAAGGGCGTCGGCGTAGGGCTTGAGCCAGGGATCGAGATCGATCAAGCCCGTCCCATCGGGTTGCTTGTCTCGTGCGGGACCTGTTCTTCGCGGAGTCGTGGCCATCCCGCAATTCTACGCGCTTAGCGGTCGATTTGCACTTGCTCATCATCGGGGATTTCAAAGCGGTAGCCGATGTCGCGGACGGTCTGGATGAACCTCGGACGGCGAGGATCCGGCTCGATCTTGCCGCGCAGGGTGGTCACGCAGCGATCGACGCTTCGCCGGGTAACAAAGACGTCGTCGCCCCAGACGGCGTTGAGCAACTCGTTACGGGTGAACGCTCGTCCTGCATGGCGGATCAGATGGGTCAGTAGCCGGAACTCCTTCGGGGTGAGGATGACCTCGGCCGCACCCCGAAGCAGGCGGTGGGACGTCAGGTCAAGTCGAAAAGGACCGAAATCGTGGATGGAGGCATCCTTCTGGCGGCGGCGGCGAAGGAAGGCGTTGGCTCGGGCCAGCAACTCGCGGACGCTAAACGGCTTGGTCACGTAGTCGTCCGCGCCGAGGTTCAAGCCCAGGACGATGTCCGACTCCTGCCCTTTGGCGGTCAGCATGATGATGGGCACGTCGAACCCCTTCTCCCGCAGCCGCCGACAGACTTCGTAGCCGTTGATTCTCGGCAACATGATGTCGAGAAGGATGAGGGCGGGCTTGGTGTCCAGGGCAGCCATCAGCCCTTGCTCCCCATCGGTGGCGGTGGAGACCCGCCAGTGGTGCCGCTCGAAATTGTCCTTCAAGCCGCGGAGCAGCGCCGCGTCGTCCTCGATGATCAGGATATGCTCTTCACCGTTCATCCTTGTTCGGTCCTCGTCGCCTCCACCCGAGCCGGCAGCCAGATGCTGAACGTGCTGCCCTGGCCGGGCTGGCTGCGGACGTCGATTCTACCTCCGTGGGCATCGACGATGAACTCCACGATGCTCAAGCCGAGGCCGCATCCCCCGCTCTCGCGCGAGAGGCTCTGGTCGGCCTGGTAGAACCGATCGAAGATGCGGCGGATATCCCGGCGGCTGAGGCCGATGCCGTGGTCTTCCACCGCCATGCACACCTGGTCGCCCTCGGCATTGATGCGGACCGCCACGCGTTTGTCGTTTCGGGCGTACTTCAGGGCGTTGTCCAGGAGGTTGACCAGGACGGTCACGAGCGCATCGCGGTCGCCCGTGACTTGCGGAAGCTGAGGGGCGGTCTTGATCTCGAGCTGGAAGCCGGCGGCGTGGAAACGCTCGTGAACGGCCTCGGCCGCGTCCTTCGCTACCTCACTCAGGGTGACCACCCGCATTTCGAAAGCCCGCTTGTTGCGCTCCATCCGCGAGAAGGTGAGAAAGTTGTCGATCAGCCGGCTGAGTCTCTGATTCTCCCTGGCAATCAGCTCGAGGTACTCGCGCGTCTGTTTCGGGTTTCCGCATTCATTGTCAAGCAGCGTCTCGACCAGCACTCGGACCGACGACAGCGGCGTTTTCAGCTCGTGTGACACGGTCGCGATGAGGTCGTTCTTCAGTCGGGTTAGGCGAACCTGGCGGCCCATGTGCCGAGCCAGGACGAGAGTGACCGCCGCGCACGCGAGGATTACCAGTATTCCTGTCCACCAGTAGATGGCGATCTGCCGTTCAGCGGCCTTGGCGAAGGGGTTGGGTCCCGCCAGTTTGACGTTGAATTGCCAGTCGGTCATCGTCTGGCCAACGGGTTCTCGCAGGAAGCACTCGCGGTCGTTCAGGCCTGCGCCGGTGGGGAAGACCCAGACGGCGGCCTCGGGCAATGTGGCCCATTTCTTCGCCATAGCCGCCATCTCGCTGACGATTCGTGATTCCTGTAACAGGGCGACCACGGTTTTGTCCGCGGAGGCGAATTGCCAGACCTTGTTCGACAGGGTACGGGTGAGAATCGTGGTCGAAGGCAGCGGCGTCTGGCTCTCCACGTAGTCAAGAGCCAGCTTCTCCGCGTCCCACCGCTCGAAGTAGGGCTGAGGGACTAAGGAGGCAAGCCGTTCCATCAGGAACAGACGCTGGGCGGTTGGCATGACTGGTTCGCGGTAGTTGAGCAGCCGGGCGCGCAGATCTTGGGCGATCCGGCCGAAGTCACTCTGGTCAGCGGAGCGGCCGGCCATCATCTCCAGGGCCACCAGCTGCGCGGAGGGCACGATCAGCCGGCCGTTCGAATCCCGAGCGTTGCCGTACCTGGGCTCGGATAGACGATGGACCAGCACCTCGATGGCCGCCTGGTGATGGCCGCCGCCGCCCAGGCAGCGGGCCTGGGCCATCAGGGCCTGGGCGGCCAGGTCAATCTCGTTCGCCTGGTCGGCGATGACTTGGTAGATGCCGGCTGCTTCCGTCAGGGAGCCGGCCGCGACCAAGTCTTCCGCCTTTACCCATTCTTCGGAACCTCCGATGGGCTGGCTTTCAGGCCCCCGCGGCCGCGGCAGGACGGGGTACACGAGTTCGCCCTGGGTGTTGTACAGGATGAAGCTGTCCGCGAGTCTTCCATCGACCAACTTCGCAAATCGCTCGCCAGCGGGGACGTCGGCTGCGAGGGCGGTCAGCCGGTCGGCGCGGTCCTGCCACCAGTCCTCGAGCCTGACTCGCACTTCCTGCAGCTCGGCCCGGTAGGCATTCTCGAGTTTCTGCCGGATGGCCAGGCGCTCGTTCTGGGTTGCCTGGGTGATGAGCCAGAGCAGGCAGGCGGTTGGGGCCACGACGGCGACGATCAGCAGAAGGAGCACAGGGCCGAAACCCGTTCCCGAGGTTGGTGTGCCCCATTTGCGTAGGGTCATTCGCATTCGTGCTCCCGGCAAGACCAAGGTTTCAGAGGGACGGCCCTTGGCTCCGAGACGCCTCCGGTGCCGAGTCTGGCTTGAGGTACAGACCACGGCACAAGAGCAGCGGGACCACGACAAGTGCATTGAGGAACAAGACAGTCACCCCATGCCCGTGAGGTCGAGTAAAGGCCAGAACTGTGCCGAAGCCGGCCGCCGCCAGGGTGAGGATAAACGCCCAACTCCTCATCCGCCAGAGCCCCCAGAGTAACAGAGCGGAGATACCCGCATCGATCAGGATCAGAGGCCCGACCTTCACCGCCGACAGGATCTTGCCCAACACCATCAGAGCGAGGCTGATGAACATGATCCAGATAACCGGGGGCCTTTGTTGAATCACGATTCGTGCCTCCTTGCCCGCATTCCCGCCGCCCTCAGGTAGGTAGCTGACGTCGCCCGTCCGCCCCACATCACCGATGACTCTTCCACCAGGCTCGCCACTTCTCCTTCGAGGTTCCGAAGTACTCGCCGGTAATCTGGGCCAGGGCCAGCCGGGCGTAGACCTGCACATTCTGGTTGCCGTATTCGACCAGCTCGATCAGAACGGGTACGGCCGCCTTATCGCCGATCCGGCCCAGGCCCCGGATCGCCATCCACTTGGGGCGCTGGTTGCCCATCGGTTCGTCGACGATGCTGATCAACGCGTTGGTGGCCTTTTTGCAGGAGATGTTGCCCAGGGCCGCGATCGCCCGCGTGCGGGTTCTGAAGTCGTTCCCGCGGGCTTCGGCCAGCCACTGCTCCACCATCGCGTCCTTCTCCGCCTGCGAGGCCGCTTCATATCGTGTTTCGGGTCGAAACCAGTTTGCGAAGGACTGCTCGAAGTGCTCGATCGCGGATCGCGTCGCCGGATCGAGCAAAGCCATGGCCTTGTCCGGCGATGGCTGACCGCTTGTCGGCTTCGCCCGTTCGTTAATGGCCTTGGCTTGGCTGACAAGGTCTTCAGGAATGGGCGTGGGCTTGCCGTCGGCGGACCGCGTTGCGAAGAGGATCACATGTCTGGCTGCCGGGATCTTTGCCTCTGACTTGAAGTTCCTGTGGCTCGGGCTGTTGATGCCGACCCAGTAGACCTTGCCCGGCTGCAGTTGAACCGGTAGCGTGCATTGGGTGCGGGAAGCGTTGTAGGAGGGTCTGCCGGTCAGCTTGGGGTAAGTGTCGCCGCCGCCGGTCCACGACCAGCTCTGGTCGAGCATCCGCTGGTCGAATGTGGCTGTGATCGCGGTCGTGTCGGGGGGCACGTCATCGGCGAGCGCTTTCGGCGTGGTCGACAGGATAACAGGGGGCTTGGTGGCCGCTTGTTCGAGGAGCTTGAGTGCCGCCTCGGCGTTGGCCCGCACCATGGCATCCTCGTCCTTGTTGGCTCTCTCGAGGACTTCTTTTGCCTCGGGTCGCCCCATCCAGCCGAGGGCGATCGCCGCGCAGCGTCGGGCGTAGCCGCTCTTGTCCTTGAGAACCATCTCCGCCACTTTGTCGTAGCTGGATGCAATCTTCTTCGATCCCAGAGCCAAGGCTGCCATGCCGCGGGTGAGATCCTCCTCATGCGAACAGAGTCCCAACAGCCCCTCGGCCGCTGGTTCGATGTTGTCGAACTGACCCATCCACAGGATGTAGATGGCCGCCCGCCGCGCGTTGGCCTCCGACGACGTGAGGTGGCCGGCCAGGATCTTCGCGGCCAGCTTGGAGTCGAGGCCCTTGAGGGTCGCCAGCGTCTCGCCGACCTTGGGGTCACTCTCGGTCAGCGTCGAAATAATCGTGATCGCTTTCTTGATCAGCGGAGCCATCTGGGCCTCGGTGAGGTTCCTCTGTGAGCCGGCCAGCCGCTTCTTCGCCTTCTCGACCCATTCCTTCTGGCCGGGGAAGCGTTGGACCAGGGTTTGGAGTGTAGCCGTCGCCTCGGCGGGCTTGTTCTGCTTCAGGTAGCATTCGGCTAGGCGGAACATGGCTTGGGCGGCATACGGCCGGTCAGCCTTGTCCACCTCAACGATCTGCTTGTACAATCGGATGGCTTCCTCCACGTCCCCCTTGGTTTCCTCTGCGTAGACGGCCTTCTCTAACAGGACCGAAACGGACTCGGCCGCAGCCGCGGGATAGGGCAGCAAGCCCAGGGTGCCGATCAGGATCAGGCTTAATGTGCGGTTCATGACGTTCACTCCTCGACCATGTTCAAAGGGGTCCACGTACACGCCGGTCGAAGTGTAAGCCACCTATGTTACCAGCTTGTTACCCTGGCGTCCTTCTTCTGCCCTTTCGGCCGAATTCGATTCGACCGGCATTGCCCGGGCAGGCAAGGGGCCGCGGCATCCGGTTTGGCTTCCCGCTGCCCCTCGATTTCACTTGCCGGCGTTGTCCGGGTACCCTACGCATCTGGACGGGGACTGGATGGGGAATTGCGTCTGCCGGCACCAGACCGCCGTCCGGAGATTCTATGGCCGTACAGCAGCTGGGATCACAACTGTGGAGCCTGGGGGTGCGATTCGGAGTCGCATGGGAATCGCTCCAGGACGCCCGTTTTCGCTTTCGCGGGCCGGTCAAGCTGCTGATCTTCCTGGTCGTGGTTTTCCTCATGCTCTATCCTCGTCCCGCGCTCTTCATCAAGCACGTCAGCCATCTCCGCCAAGTGGACGCCCTGGCTGATCCGAACGACCAGGCCGTTGCAGCCTTGTCTCAGCGGTTCGACGCCCATTTGCGGATGCTTGCCCACGGTCCGCAAGCCACAGGCGGTCCGGTCCCGAACGATCCCCAATTCGCGATCCAGGCGGTGGATCGGTTCGTTTGTCGGGAGATCCCGTACTCCTACGACTGGGACAATTGGGGGGTGATGGATTACATTCCCACCGCCGGCGAGGCCATTGACCGAGGCACGGAGGACTGTGATGGACGGGCTGTGGTGGCCACCGCGCTCCTGAGACGACGGGGGATCGATGCCCGGGTCATGGGTGACTTCCAGCACGTCTGGGTTTGGACCCCGGCGGGCGAGACCCTGCACCCGCTCCCCAAGCCGGTCTACAGGGTCACTGAAAAAGGCACGGTGATTCAGTGGCGCAATATCGTGAATCTCAAGCCTGTGGGATTCGCCTTCGGCGTCTTCCCCTTGCCCCGGCAGCTGATTATCTTGGTCGCGGCCTGGTTCCTGCTCCTGGCTCCCAGACTTGCCCGCTCTTGGCGGCTTCTGGCCCTCGGATTGGCCCTTCACGGCTTGTTTGTGGCCCGGGCGGCAGGACAGCGCGGGCGCGTGCCGGATGACCTCGGCACGATCCTCGGGCTGCTGGAATTGGGGGTTGCGGTGGCCGTTCTGCTGTGGTTTGGGTGGAAAGCCCGCCAGGCTGAAACCGCCCTTGATCCACGGTTGTATTCCACTAGGTTGCCGGCAGCGGGGACAGAGGGTGCCTGACCGGTGGGGAAGCAGCCCGGTTCCCCTGCTTGCCGGGCTCGTGTTTTGGTTTCTGGGGAGTGAGATGCAATGCGCAGTATCCGTTGGCCTATGGCGTTAATGCTCGTGGTTTTCTATGCCCCGCCCTTGGCGGCCGACGACTCAACCGCCCTGGCAGACAAACCGGCCCAGACCGCCGAAGCCGACGAAGCTGGGAAGGCGGACAACAAGAACAAGGCTGGCGGCCAAGCTGACAAGACCGATGAGGCCGGGGCGAAGGTCAAGCCGGCAAAGATGAGCCAGTCGCCCCGAGGGGGCTCGAAAGCCGCCGTCGAGGCAGAGAAGATCGTCGTTCTCCAACTTGGCGGCGAACTGATGGAGAAGCCCCCAGAGGTCAGTCTCGGCCTCGACATGGAGGTTCGCCGTTCCCTTCACGACCTGCTCCAGCGGCTTCGCAAGGCCGAGAAGGACAAGAGCGTCAAGGCCCTGGTGTTCACCTTCGAGGATCCGTCGATTGGCTGGGCCCAGATGCAGGAGCTCCGGGCCGCCCTGGACCGTCTCCGCCAGGCCCGCAAGGACGTGTATTTCTACATCGAGAATGCGGGCGGCGGGCTCTACCAGTTGGCCACTGCGGCGTCACGAATCTGCATTTCCCCGGCCGGCGAGGTGGGTCTGATCGGCCTTCGCGGCGAAGGGGTTTACCTCAAGGGCCTGCTTGACAAGATCGGAGTGGAAGCCGACATCGAGCACATCGGGGCCTACAAATCGGCAGGCGAGTCACTGACCCGCACCGGCCCTTCCGACGAAGCCAAGGAGATGATGAACTGGGTGCTCAAGGATCTGTTCGACCAGATGGTCGATACCATCGCCGAGGGACGGCAGATACCCGTGGACAAGATCCGGGAGCTGATCGATCGCGGCCCGTTCAATGCTCAACAGGCTCTTGATGCCCAGCTCGTGGACGAAATCCTGGATGCCGACGCCTTCGCCGAGTCGCTTCGCGAACGGCATGGCCGGGCGTGCAGGCTGGTCCACAATTACGGCGAGAAGAAGGGGCCGGAGATCGACCTTTCCAGCCCCTTCGCTTTCTTCAAGCTGCTCGGCGAGAGCATGGGCAAGCAGAAGAAGACCGGCAGGGACAGCGTGGCCGTCGTCTACATCGACGGGACCCTCATGACCGGCAAAACGTCGCCCGGCCTGTTTGGTGAAAGCGAAGGCACCGGAAGTACAACCATCCGCTGGGCCTTGGCTCAGGCGCGCAACGACGACGCGATCAAGGCCGTGGTTCTTCGCATCAACTCGCCCGGCGGCTCCGCCCTGGCCAGCGACATCATGTGGCGGGCGGCCCGGACCCTCGCCGAGGTCAAACCCGTTGTGGTGTCCATGGGTAACGTAGCGGCCAGCGGCGGATACTACCTGTCCGTGGGGGCGCCGACCATCTTCGCCGAGCCTGGCACGCTCACCGGTTCGATTGGCGTGGTCGGGGGCAAGGTGGTCACCAAGGGCCTGTGGGACTGGCTGGGGGTTTCCTTCCACGAGTACAAGTTCGGCCAGAACTCCGACCTGTACAGCAGCAGTCACAGGTTTGACGATCGCCAACGAGCCTTGATTCGCGAACAGATGAACCATGTGTACCAGATGTTTGCCGACTGCGTGAAGAAGGGCCGTGATGGCAAACTCAAGAAGAACCTGGACGATTTGGCGGGGGGGCGGGTGTTCACTGGCCGACAGGCCCTGGACCAGGGACTGGTAGACAGACTCGGCGGTCTGGAAGACGCGATCGTGTTTGCCGCCGAAAAAGCCAGCATCACCGATTACCAGGTTCAGACCCTGCCTGAATCCCGCAATTTCATGGACATGCTGCTCAAGAGCCTGACCGGTCAGCCAACGGAAGAAGAGGGCGGGGGTAAGGGGGTATCCACGGGTATCCGGGGGTGGCTGGTCAAACAGGCTGCGCTCCAGGATGTCCTGAAGGCCCTGCAACTGGCTGATCCAGCCCGGGCCAAGGCCGTCCTCGGGGCCTTGCGCCGAGCAGAACTCCTCCGGAGCGAGGCTGCCCTCCTGGTCATGCCGTGCGAGCTTCTGGTGCGGTAGAGCAGACCAGGTGGATGAACACGGCATCGATCTCGTCTGCCACGTCCGGGCGAGTGTCGGCCACGACCACGATCCGGTCGCGCTTGGCCGCCAAGCCGCGCTGGAGCAGGACTTCGTCTAGCTGGCTAAGCATCGCCCGGAAGCCTTGACACAGGTCCATGTGGATGGGAATGACCCCGTAGAGCAGGGCCATTTGTCGGCAGACCCGCTCGTCCGGCGACAAGGCTACAATGGGGGCCTCGAGCCGGTGCTTGCTGAGCAGCGTGGCCGTCTCTCCCGAAGGCGTCCACAAAGCCACCAGCGGCGGCTTCATCTCCCGGGCCACGACCGCCGTGCCGCGAACGATGGCCGTCGCCACCGGCAGGCTCGTCGTCAGGTTGATTCCCAGTTCCTGCCCACGGCGCTGCCCGAACGACTCGGTCTGCTCCGCGATACGCCCCATCATCCGCACCGCCTCGACCGGAAACTGTCCGACGGACGTCTCCGCGGAGAGCATGACCGCGTCCCCCCGATCGAGAATGGCGTTGGCCACATCGCTGACCTCGGCTCGTGTCGGCACCGGGCTGGCAACCATCGACTGCAGCATCTGTGTCGCGATCACCACCGGCTTGCCATCGTGTTGTCCGTGCAGGGCGATCTCCTTCTGGATGACCGGGACCCGAGCCAGATCCATCTCCACGCCGAGATCGCCGCGGGCAACCATGACCCCGTCGCTGAGGGCGATGATCTCGTCGACATGCTCCAGGGCTTCCGGCTTCTCCAGCTTGGCCATGATTCGCAGCCCGCTGCGGCGCTGCTTCAGGATCGCGCGGAGCTGCCGGAGGTCCTCCGGCTGACGCACGAACGACAGGGCCACCCAGTCGAGATCATGGGCGACAGCCCAGTCCAGATCGCCTCGGTCCTTCTCGGTCAGAGCCGGGGCTGAGACCTTCGAGTCGGGTAGGTTGATGCCCTTGCGATCGCTGATCATACCTCCAACCTCGCAGCGGCAGACCAACTCGTCCTTTTGCTTGCCGATTGCCCTGAGCCGGACGTTGCCGTCATCGATGAGCACCCGATGTCCTTCCTGCACGTCGTCGATCAGGCTTGCGTAGCCGCTCCACAGCCTTTGGGGTGTTCCTTCGATCTCCGCCCGCTGGAAGGTCACCTCCTGCCCGACGACCAGCTCACACTTGCCCGCGGCGATCTTGCCCAACCGGATCTTCGGTCCGCACAGGTCACCCAGCACGGCGATCATGGCCCCACGGTGGATCGCCAGTCGCCGGATCCGGCCCAGCGAGGCCGCGTGGGCGTCCAGGGTGCCGTGTGAGAAGTTCAACCGGAACACGTTGACGCCGGCGTCGATCATCTGTCCAAGCACGGCATCGTTGTCGCACGCCGGCCCGACCGTTGCGATGAGCTTGGTTCGTATCATGACTGGGCATTCTAACCATCCGACCGGTCCGACAAAACCGCGCTGCGGCCGGAATCGCTTGCCCGGCCGAGTGATTGCCATTCGTCCCCTTTCCGAAGATAATACGACGACCGTGTGAAGTGAGGGTCCGAGATTGGATGGCCAGAGAGCATGATCGTTGACTGCCATACCCACGTTTGGGAATCCATCGAGCAACTGGGTCGGGGCACCGGTCAGGTCTATGGCCGGCCGCACGGGCATCGTTCCGCTTCGATCCCCCGGGCAGATATAGCCAGTCATCTCGCCGCTGCCAAGCCGGTGGACAAGTCGTTCGTACTGGCGTTCAAGAGCCACTACCTCGAGGCCGACGTTCCGAACGCCTACGTCGCCCGTTATGTCCGCCAGTACCCCGACCGGCTGATCGGGTTCGCCGGGCTGGATCCCTCGCGGCCCAAGGAGGCGATCGACGAACTCCGCCGGGCTCACGATGATCTGGGCATGCGCGGCGTGACCATCTGGCCGGCCGCCCAGGACTTCCACCCGGCCAGTTCGGCCGCCATGCGGGTATACGCCGAGGTCTCCCGGCTGCGGCTCCCCATGCTCATCCACCAGGACATCCACGTGGCCGAGAACTGCAAGATGGAGTTCGCACGACCATACCTGGTGGACGAGATCGCCCGCGAGTTCCCCGACCTCAAGATCGTCATCGCCCAGCTCGGCTACCCCTGGACGGAAGAGACCATCGCTCTGCTCTGCAAGCACCGCAACGTCTTCGCCGACATCAGCGGACTCCTTCACCAGCCCTGGGCAGCCTATAATGCCCTCGTGTCGGCTTACCAGGCGGAAGTCATGGATGCCCTGCTGTTCGGCAGCGACTTCCCGTACGGCAACGCGGCCGCCTGCATCGAGGCGTTGTACCGAATCAACCAGTTCTGCCACGGCACCAACCTGCCAACCGTTCCTCGTGAGCAGCTCCGCCTCATCGTCGAACGCGACGTCCTCAAGCTGCTAGACATCGAGTCCGACGGCGACACCGCTCCTCGCGAGCCGGATACAACGGTCATTCGCGACGAATAGGACGTGGCCAGGCTTGCTCTGGTGAAAACCTCCTCTTCCGTGCGCATCCAATCTGGACACAAGCGACCACTCGCTGGACAATGACTTCTGATAGTCTGCGGGCTGGCCCAGCACCAGGCCGCAGGGCCTCCCCCTGAACCCGGTCCTCAGCAAAGCTGGGCCGCTCGCCGTCACGCCCCCCCGTTGCATCGCTGGCCGGCCGGGATACACTGTTCGCCATGGGCACGGCTCGCTCTCCCAGACCGGTGAACCTCGTCTGCGGGTTGATCTCCAATGACCCCGACTTGATGAACCGCGCGGTCAAGTTGCTGGGCGAGCACTTCGGGGCGACCGATGAGGTCACGAAGCTGTGGCCTTTCGACGATACCGACTACTACGCCCTTGAAATGGGCGAGGATCTGCAGCGGCAATTCACCTCCTTCGAGCGAGTAGTCGATCCGGCTCAGTTAGCCGCGGTCAAGGTGCTGACCAACGAGATTGAGCGGCGGATTGCGCGGGACTGCGGGCTTACGGCGGACCGGCGGCCGGTGAACCTCGATCCTGGATACCTGACGCTCAGCAAGCTGGTGTTGGCCACAACCAAGGATTTTGGCCACCGGGTGTATCTCCGCGATGGGATTTACGCCGAGAGCACGCTGCACTATGAGCATGGGCGGTGGACGGCGTGGCCGTGGACATATCCCGATTACGCCGGCCCGAGGTACCACGAGTTCTTCGACCGCGTCCGCGAGCGCCTGCGGGTCAAACTCAACACATGGGCGGCAGAATCCAGCTCGGACAAGGGGACTACCCGGTGATATCTCGTGGTTCGATCGGCGTGGCTGTCGCCTCTCTCCTGGTCTCCCTGCTGATCAGCGCGATCCTGACTCCGATCGTCCGTCGCTGGGCGAGCCGGCGCGAGTTCGTGGATCGGCCGGGCCCGGTCGACAGCTACAAGAAACACAAGGTCCCGACACCCTACGGCGGGGGGATCGCGATCACCGTGGCCATCCTCGTACCCATGGCGGCCATGGTCCTGGCCGGCGTCGCGTTTAAGCATATCGAACCGAACCAGATCCACGCGTTCACGAACTGGCTGCCGCACTGGCCGCACTGGCTGGGTGGCGTCGCGATCAAGATCCCGGTCGCACTGGCCATCATCGCCGGGGCCCTGGTCATGCACCTCATGGGCATCATCGACGATCACTACCCGTTGTCTCCGTACTTCAAGCTGTTCATTCAGGCGGTGGTCGCCCTCATGCTCACCGCCGGCTTCAAGATCCGCGTGCTCGAGTTCCTGGGGCCGGTCCCTGCGGTCATACTGACCATGGTGTGGATCGTCGCCCTCACCAACGCGTTCAACTTCATGGACAACATGGACGGTCTGTCTGCGGGGGTCGCGGCGTTGACCGCGATCATGCTGGCCCTGACCTCACTGCTGGCCGGTCAGGTGTTTGTGCCCTGCATGCTGCTGCTGGTCGCCGGGGCGGTACTTGGCTTCCTGATCTACAACTTCCCGCCCGCCACGATCTTCATGGGCGACGCCGGCAGTCTTGTCGTGGGGTACATGCTTGCGGTGAGCGTCGTCCTGGTGACGTTCTACAATCCCGGACAGGACCGTGAGCCGTTCGGCGTTTTCGTGCCGCTGGTCATCTTCGCCGTGCCGATCTACGACATGGGCAGCGTGATGATCCACCGCTTGCGCAGCGGGGCGAGCGTCTTCCATCCTGACCGCCGCCACTTCTCGCATCGCCTGGTCAAGCTCGGCATGAGCCCGACGGCCGCCGTACTGACCATCTACTTGGCGACCACGGCCACGGCCATGCCCGCGATTCTGCTGCCGTTCCTGCACTGGGCGGGCGCGGTGCTCATCTTCGGCCAGTGTGTCTGCGTCGTGGCTCTGATCGCCGTTCTGGAATCGCGTGATGCATCCTGATCGACCGCCGTCCCGCTCCATTCCGGCTGCTTCGGCTGCTGCCCGGCTCGCATCGACTGCCCCCGTGGACGGGCGTCAGTGGATCGCCAGCATCCTGGAAAGGGTCGCGCTGTTCGTGCTGCTCATGCTCCTGGCCATGCGGCCGCTGTTGGGAGAAAGCTACGACTCCTCGTTGAACTCGATTTCCGCGGCAGTCGACCTGCCGGACACGATCAACCCGGCCACCACCGCATGGTTCGATCTGGTGATCTGGGCGGCGGGCATCCTGGTCGCCGGTGCGGCCGTACTGAGCCGTCGCGCCTGGCGATGGACCGGGCTCGAAGCCGGCTGGGTGCTGCTGATTCTGGCGGCCGTCGTTTCCACCGTTTTCGCCAGCAACCGGAGGCTGGCGCTCAACGGTTCGGCCGATTGGCTCGCTGCCGTGGTGATCGTCTTCCTCGTGGCCAACCTGAGCCGCGACCGGCTGCGGATCGCCCTGGTCCTGGCCGTCCTGGCCGCGTCGGGTGTGGCCACGGCTGCCAGGTCCGGTATGCAGGCCACAGTCGAGTTCAAGGAAACCTGGGACCATTATCAGAAGACCAAGGAGGAGTTCTGGCGGCGCCAGGGGATCCAGCTCACCGACGTCCGCGTCGACCTGTTCGAGCGCCGAATGAAGTCGCGCGAGGCCAGCGGGTTCTTCCCGTTCAGCAATGCCCAGGGTGCTCTGCTGGCCATGTGCGGGTTCTCGCTGCTGGGCCTGCTCGCCTTGCGCCGCCGAGCCCGTTGGCAGCAGATCGTGCTCGGCAAGCTGGCAGCCCTGCTCTTCCTGTTCATCCCCCTGACCGGCAGTAAGGCGGGTTGTGCCGCCGGACTCCTGGGATTGCTGCTGGGAGGGTACCTCTGGCTATACTCGGATGCCTGGCGGCCGCAATGGCGAAAGACTCTGGCGTCCGCCTGGGCGGCCATCGCAGTTTGCACACTCCTCGTGGCCATCTTCGGGTTCGTGCGCGGTGGACTGCCCGGCGACTCGCTGAACTTCCGCTGGCAATACTGGCAGGTCACCGGTCGGATTATCGCCGACACCTTCCCGACCGGCACGGGTGCCCTCAACTACGATTGGGCCTACCTGCTGCGCAAGCCGATCGAGTACCCCGAGGAAATCAAGGACCCCCACAACTTCGTGCTCTCCACCATCGCCCAGTGGGGCGCGTTCGGTGGCCTGGGGCTGCTGATCCTGCTGGCCGGCGGGTCACTGGTGCTCGCTCGGACCTGGGGCACGGCGGGGGAGGAATCCGTCGAGCCTGTGCCGGAAACGGCTGCGGAGAGGGCCGTCATGCTGCGGTGGTGGGGTGCCTTGGCCATCGGCTTCTTCCTGCTCCGGATCCTCCTGTTCAGCGGTCTCTGGCAGCGCGATGCCTCCGGCCAGGCGATGGTCATGTTTGACCTTGGCCTCTACGGTGTTCTTTGGGCCTTCTCGCTGGGGGCATTCCTCTGGCTCGGTCTGGAGGGCCAGCCGAGGGAAGGCGATTGCTTCCGCATCCCCATCCTGTGTGCCGTGTTAGTGTTCCTGCTGCACAACACGGTTGACAGTTCGATGTTCTTCGCGGGAACACTGACTCCTTTCGCGGCTTTGGGTGGGCTTCTCCTGGCCTCGGCAGGTGCCGGTTCCGCCTCCCCTCGCTCCATCCGCGCGGTTCGTCTGGTCTTCGCCGCGGCGGCCTTGGGATTCCTTGCCCACCTTGCAGTGAACGTGATCCCGGTGTCCCGATCCCGGGCCGCTCTGGCCGAGTCCAGGTCCAGGGACTTCGACGATCGCGCCCTCGCCTGCTTTGCCGAGGCCGCAGCCGCCGATCCCCTGGATCCGACGCCGTCGGCCGATCTGGCCAGTGCCTGCTTCCGCGATCCATCGCCCGAGGCCCTCACCGCCGGCCTCGAAGCCCTCGATGAGGCCATCCGCCGTGATCCCAAACGGATATCCCATCAGCAGTGCCGCATGCGGGCCCTGGAAGCCGCCTTCCAGACCGGGGGCACGCCCGCCGACCTCCAGGCCGCCATAGCCGCCGGACGTCGGTGCACGGCCATGTATCCTGCTTCGCCCGACCACCACCTGGAGCTGGCCGCTCTGCTGGACCGCGCTCGAACAGCCCTGTCCGATCCCGCCCTCCTCGACGAAGCCGTCCGCGAGTACCGCGAAGCCCTGCGCCTGAACGATGCCCGCCCCATTGCCGAGCCTCGTCGCTGGCCCCCCGAACATCGCCGCCAGGTTCAATCCCGCCTGGAGGAGCTGCTGGCGTCCCGAACCCGCCCGGCTGGCTGAATGGCCGCCACCTGCATGAAGGCGACAAAAGAACACGGCCACGGGCGATTCGTGCACCCGTGGCCGTGTCGGAGTGTTACCTACCTTGCCCTAGATTATCCCGGGCAGTTGGCGGTCGCTGTCCACGGAATCTCGGGTCCCGTGTAGCAGTTCTGGAACGCCGCGAAGTCGGTGGCGTTGATGAGGCCGTCGTCGTCCTGGTCAAGGCAGGAGCATCCCGCGGCCATTTCACCCGCGTCACCCGTGAAGCACTGTTGCCATACGCCGAAGTCCGACTGATCTACGTCGGTGTCGCCATCCGTGTCCGCGAACGGGATCGGGCACGGGGTGACCGTCTGGAATACCTTGGCGGCATTCCCGACATTCACGATTTCAGGCGTGATGGTCCCATCGATCGAGACGATGAACTCTTTGAAGTGGAGGTCCTCGCCGCCGCCGCGCTCGTTCATGTCGATCTCGAACTTGTAGAGACCGTCCTGGTCCGCGACGACGTAGAAGTACCGCTCCGAAGCACCCTTCAGGGGCCCGGATTCGCCGACGACGTTTCCGTCGAGATGCGGCGTCGTACCGCCCATCCACATCTTGAACCCGTCGTCAGTACTCACGGACAAGACGTGCCCGCCCTTGGTCAGGGCCAGGTAGCCGGTCACGCGAACGGCGAAATCCTCCTCGTTGGTGCCGGTCACCAGGTTCGGGTCGGTGAAGCCGGACATGCCCGGGAAGGTGTTGTCGCCGAAGTCGACCGTCTCGGTGATGGCGGTCACCCCCATCGTGCCCTGCTCATTGAGGCTCGGAATGCCGAGCAGGACCGCATCCAGGAGCTCGGTGCCGGAGATGTTGTCCCGGAACACGTTGCGGTCCCAGTCCCAGTCACCGTAACCGCTGATATTGAAGGTGGCGTTCACGGTCTGGACCTTGAAGCCGGGGTCAGCAGCGTCCTTGATGCGTCCGGCGCTGGCCGATGCCGGCAGGCGGACCGGGTTGGCGTGGGCCGTCGAGGCCGGGGCCGCGGTCAGGGTGCGATAGACGCTGACCGTCGAGCCGCCGTTGATCAGCACACGCTTGGTGGCCGCCGGATTGGCCGGATCGGCAATGTACTGGAACACTTCCATCGCGAAGCCGCCGCCTCGCTCGAAGACATCCGCCCGGATGTCGTAGAGGCCCGGCTCGTCCACCCAGATTGAGTGATACCAGTAGTCGCGCGGTCCGGTCGGATCCCGGAACCAGGTCACGCGCTGACCGGCAATCCAGAGGTTGCCGCCGTCATCGCCATTGATGTTGAGAGCATAGGCGCCCGCCTCCGGGAACAGAATGTAGCCCGTGGCGGACACGACGAAGTCCTCGTTCTCGGCCGTGGGCAGGATTACGGTACCCGATGGATCGAAGGCGTTCACGTCACGATCCGGGTAGCCGTTCGACGCCGTGAAGATGCCGGACGCCCTGGTGATGCCATCCGTACCATGGTCGGAGTAATTGAGCGTGAGCGAGGTATCGGTCAACTCGGTGCCAAACGGGACGGGGATACTGGCCAGGCTGTTCTCGGCCAGCGCGGTCCCGCGATAATCACCATCGATCGCCACGAGAGCGGCGAACTCTGGCAGTTCCTTAACCAGCTTGGCGTTCCAGCCCAACTCGCCTTCCTGGCCGACATTGGCCACCTTGCGGTCGGCGGTAATCCGGATGCCACGCGGCTCCGGCATCGGTGCATCGGCCGGGATGGTCGCCTCGGTCCAGACGGTAATGGCGTTGGGATCGGTCGCGGTGTTCAGCACGACCATGCCGTCGCCATACGTGGCCTCGCCGAACTCGAGATACGCATCGCCGCCGAACTCGGCAAACTCGACGGTGATGGCATACACGCCGGCCTCGGCAAGGTTGATCGGCAGGGCTTCATAGTTGGTGCCTGCCCCGCTGTAAATGGTCTGATTGCCGAGCTTGAGGGTGAAGTTGTCGTCGGACCGCAGCCAGAGGTAGTAGCGGCCGGCTCGCGGGAAGTTGGCGTAGCCCCAGGCTTTCACGCCGTAGCCATCCGCGCTGAGATAGTAGTCGCTGGCCGGCGGACCGGGATTGGCCCCGGCGTCGAACCCCCACGGTATGGGTCCCAAAACAGGAGTGATACCCGGGAATTGCTCATTGTTGGGTATCATGCCGCCCTCGGTCTCGTATGGGGCATCCCACACCTCGTTGGAGTATGTCCAGTTGCCGGCTGAGCCCGAAACCGTGACGTGCAGGTGGATCGTCCAGTCCGTGTAGTTCAGTCCGCTGGCCGTGGTGACGGGATAGGCCACGTTGGGCATGGCTTCGAGCATCCGCTGAGCGCTGATAACCTCGTCACCCTCCTCGTCATAGGCCATGCCGCCCCAGCTCCAATCGGTGGGAGCCTTGACGACCTTCAGGTTGAACTTCTGCTCGCCGCCAACGACGGCGCCCTGGATCTTCTGGCTGGCGAGCACGTCGACGCCATGGGGCGGCACGCTGGCCAGGATGTCCATCGGGATCGCGCCCAGGCTGGAGCCGTAGATCACCGGATGATCAGGCATGCCTTCCGGCCGGGTGTTGCCCACCAGGACGTACTTGGGTCCGAGCAGCAGCTGGTCGGGGATTGCGACAACCCGGCTGAACTCGATACCTGAGCCGCCGCCGCCTTCCCAGTAGATGATCTGGATCGGATAGACGCCGGGCTCGGAAACGGTGACGCCGAAGGTGGTTCCGGCATCGCAGCCCCGCCCGGCGTCGAAGTAGCCGATGACCTGGTTGGTCGTGCCGGTTCCAATGACGCAGCAGAAGCCGTCATCGGAGCTGACGTTGAAGAAGTAATCCTTGGCTTCGGGGAAGCAGATCCAGCCTTTGAACACGGCTCCGTAGTAATCGGCACTGTTTACACCGGGCATCTGCCGTTTGCCGCCGTTGTGGCCGCCGCACCCATTGACATCCGCGTAGTTGACATCCTTCTGGGCGTGGAGGTTGGCGGCGACGAGACCGTGAGTCTCCGCGTACTGCAGCCAGTAGGCGGCCGGGCCGAGGTAGTTGTTCCAGTTGCGGACATAGCTGTAGACCTTGACATCCCAGCCATCCACCGCCGGATTAGGCAGGGTGGCGGGGCAGTCTGCGGCCTTGCCGGCAGGGTTGAGCGGCACCGGCGTCGGCAGACTGGCGATGGGAACGTCGATCGGGTCGCAGGCCGTGCCCGGGTCACTCAAGACCGTGGTGTTCACGACGATGTTGTCGACCTGATGAACGGCGTTGCAGCCACCGGTCGAGCCGGTGACGCCGAATACGGCGGTGGGGAACTCTGCCGGCCAGGCTCCGACGCAGCCTTCAAGAACCATGATGCCGTAGGGCTGGCCGACCGGATCATCCATGCCGTAGGAGTAGCCGGCGCCGCCGGTGGCCGGGTCCACCTTGAGGTACACGCGGACCTTGCCGGTGCCGCCCTCGGCCGGATCGTTGTAGAAGATGGTGAAATGCACCGGCTGGCCGCCATCGCCGGTCGTGACCATTCGGGGAATAGAGCCCGCACCCACGACGTCGACGTTGGTGATCAAACTAGGAAGCCGGTCCGTGCCGCGTCCGCCCGGATTCCACAGAGCATAGACGTCGAGACCCACGTGGTTATTCTGATCAGCTCCGGGCGGATCGAGGCCAGCCTCCTCCGTGTTGTACCAGACGTCAAACTCGATGGCCAAGCCGTCGAGCCCGCCCCAGGACACACCGCCGCCGCCGACGCCGATCTTGTTGACGGCATCCGCAACGGATGTGGTCACAGGCATCAGCGCGATCACGCCACCGTCCGCCGGGCTGCAGACATTGCCCGAGCGAAGGATGAGGTCGAACTCGATTCTGATGGCCTGGTTAGTCAACTGAATCGGATAGTCGCCGGAGTGGGCTCCGGCGCCGTTGTACCAGGCCGCGGCCGCGCGGCCGTCCTGGTTCTGACCGGGATGGATCAGGTTGAGCCGCCCGGGGCCCGTCCAAGAAGCACCGTAGTCCACGGTCATGCCCCAGCCGTCCGGATCCTGGGTGAACACGGCAGGCGGATATGCCGCGTTGTTGCTGATACACGTCCACCCCGTCGGAGTGCTCAAGTGTGCGTACGAATTGAAATTCTCGCTGAGACTGAAGGGGGTCTGGCCATTGGCTCCAACGGCGGCCACCAGACCCACTAGAGCGCAACACAAACAAAGACTGCGGCGCATGCGACATGTCCTCCCAAAAAAGAAACGACCTTTGTCTCCTGCTAGCAGCAATGCGCGCAGCAGAACCGACACAGCGTACGGAACCACTACATGCAACGCTGCTCTACACTTCCGAAAAGCCGCCAGGTTGTTCAGGGTAGCGAACGGGGTGCCTACACCACCAACGACACCACCCCCGCGCGTGCTCCTCTTACCGAAACACACGCCCTACCAGACTCCATTTCAGGTTGTGATAACGACTGGAGCCGACTCCGCAGCCGCTTTCTCTCTCCTTTACAGCTTGTTCAAAACGGGAGATCCAGGCGTTGAAATGGGCGACAGCCCGATCCCATCCGTTTTCGGCCCAAGCTGGACCGCTTCGATATGGCGGCCACCTCAAGCCGACTATCTTACTATACCACGTCCCTGGGCTTCGTCAAGGCCCAAAGGCGGGAAGATGCGGGCTGATCGCCGGTAAAAAATGGAATGAGAGGCCTGCGGCGCCCGCCCGGCGTGCGATGGAGCGGCGTCGGGCGGACGCACACAGGATACACGACCATGGGCGCGTCTGGCGCCCATGGTCGTGTCGGAGTGTTGCTTACCCAGGATCGTCCTGATCAAGGAACGCAATCAGGTGTCAACGCCTGGGTCCAGATGATCGCGGGTCCCGTGTAGCAGTTCTGGAATGCCGCGAAGTCCAGGGCGTCGATGGCATCGTTGCTGTCCTGGTCCAGGCAGGAGCATGCCTGGGCAGCTCCGCCCACCTCGCCCGTGTAGCAGAGCTGCCATGCACCGAAGTCCCTCTGGTCCACGTCGCCGTCAGCGTCCGTATCCGCGAACGGGATCGGGCACGGGGTGACCGTCTGGAATACCTTGGCGGCATTCCCGACATTCACGATTTCAGGCGTGATGGTCCCATCGATCGAGACGATGAACTCTTTGAAGTGGAGGTCCTCGCCGCCGCCGCGCTCGTTCATGTCGATCTCGAACTTGTAGAGACCGTCCTGGTCCGCGACGACGTAGAAGTACCGCTCCGAAGCACCCTTCAGGGGCCCGGATTCGCCGACGACGTTTCCGTCGAGATGCGGCGTCGTACCGCCCATCCACATCTTGAACCCGTCGTCAGTACTCACGGACAAGACGTGCCCGCCCTTGGTCAGGGCCAGGTAGCCGGTCACGCGAACGGCGAAATCCTCCTCGTTGGTGCCGGTCACCAGGTTCGGGTCGGTGAAGCCGGACATGCCCGGGAAGGTGTTGTCGCCGAAGTCGACCGTCTCGGTGATGGCGGTCACCCCCATCGTGCCCTGCTCATTGAGGCTCGGAATGCCGAGCAGGACCGCATCCAGGAGCTCGGTGCCGGAGATGTTGTCCCGGAACACGTTGCGGTCCCAGTCCCAGTCACCGTAACCGCTGATATTGAAGGTGGCGTTCACGGTCTGGACCTTGAAGCCGGGGTCAGCAGCGTCCTTGATGCGTCCGGCGCTGGCCGATGCCGGCAGGCGGACCGGGTTGGCGTGGGCCGTCGAGGCCGGGGCCGCGGTCAGGGTGCGATAGACGCTGACCGTCGAGCCGCCGTTGATCAGCACACGCTTGGTGGCCGCCGGATTGGCCGGATCGGCAATGTACTGGAACACTTCCATCGCGAAGCCGCCGCCTCGCTCGAAGACATCCGCCCGGATGTCGTAGAGGCCCGGCTCGTCCACCCAGATTGAGTGATACCAGTAGTCGCGCGGTCCGGTCGGATCCCGGAACCAGGTCACGCGCTGACCGGCAATCCAGAGGTTGCCGCCGTCATCGCCATTGATGTTGAGAGCATAGGCGCCCGCCTCCGGGAACAGAATGTAGCCCGTGGCGGACACGACGAAGTCCTCGTTCTCGGCCGTGGGCAGGATTACGGTACCCGATGGATCGAAGGCGTTCACGTCACGATCCGGGTAGCCGTTCGACGCCGTGAAGATGCCGGACGCCCTGGTGATGCCATCCGTACCATGGTCGGAGTAATTGAGCGTGAGCGAGGTATCGGTCAACTCGGTGCCAAACGGGACGGGGATACTGGCCAGGCTGTTCTCGGCCAGCGCGGTCCCGCGATAATCACCATCGATCGCCACGAGAGCGGCGAACTCTGGCAGTTCCTTAACCAGCTTGGCGTTCCAGCCCAACTCGCCTTCCTGGCCGACATTGGCCACCTTGCGGTCGGCGGTAATCCGGATGCCACGCGGCTCCGGCATCGGTGCATCGGCCGGGATGGTCGCCTCGGTCCAGACGGTAATGGCGTTGGGATCGGTCGCGGTGTTCAGCACGACCATGCCGTCGCCATACGTGGCCTCGCCGAACTCGAGATACGCATCGCCGCCGAACTCGGCAAACTCGACGGTGATGGCATACACGCCGGCCTCGGCAAGGTTGATCGGCAGGGCTTCATAGTTGGTGCCTGCCCCGCTGTAAATGGTCTGATTGCCGAGCTTGAGGGTGAAGTTGTCGTCGGACCGCAGCCAGAGGTAGTAGCGGCCGGCTCGCGGGAAGTTGGCGTAGCCCCAGGCTTTCACGCCGTAGCCATCCGCGCTGAGATAGTAGTCGCTGGCCGGCGGACCGGGATTGGCCCCGGCGTCGAACCCCCACGGTATGGGTCCCAAAACAGGAGTGATACCCGGGAATTGCTCATTGTTGGGTATCATGCCGCCCTCGGTCTCGTATGGGGCATCCCACACCTCGTTGGAGTATGTCCAGTTGCCGGCTGAGCCCGAAACCGTGACGTGCAGGTGGATCGTCCAGTCCGTGTAGTTCAGTCCGCTGGCCGTGGTGACGGGATAGGCCACGTTGGGCATGGCTTCGAGCATCCGCTGAGCGCTGATAACCTCGTCACCCTCCTCGTCATAGGCCATGCCGCCCCAGCTCCAATCGGTGGGAGCCTTGACGACCTTCAGGTTGAACTTCTGCTCGCCGCCAACGACGGCGCCCTGGATCTTCTGGCTGGCGAGCACGTCGACGCCATGGGGCGGCACGCTGGCCAGGATGTCCATCGGGATCGCGCCCAGGCTGGAGCCGTAGATCACCGGATGATCAGGCATGCCTTCCGGCCGGGTGTTGCCCACCAGGACGTACTTGGGTCCGAGCAGCAGCTGGTCGGGGATTGCGACAACCCGGCTGAACTCGATACCTGAGCCGCCGCCGCCTTCCCAGTAGATGATCTGGATCGGATAGACGCCGGGCTCGGAAACGGTGACGCCGAAGGTGGTTCCGGCATCGCAGCCCCGCCCGGCGTCGAAGTAGCCGATGACCTGGTTGGTCGTGCCGGTTCCAATGACGCAGCAGAAGCCGTCATCGGAGCTGACGTTGAAGAAGTAATCCTTGGCTTCGGGGAAGCAGATCCAGCCTTTGAACACGGCTCCGTAGTAATCGGCACTGTTTACACCGGGCATCTGCCGTTTGCCGCCGTTGTGGCCGCCGCACCCATTGACATCCGCGTAGTTGACATCCTTCTGGGCGTGGAGGTTGGCGGCGACGAGACCGTGAGTCTCCGCGTACTGCAGCCAGTAGGCGGCCGGGCCGAGGTAGTTGTTCCAGTTGCGGACATAGCTGTAGACCTTGACATCCCAGCCATCCACCGCCGGATTAGGCAGGGTGGCGGGGCAGTCTGCGGCCTTGCCGGCAGGGTTGAGCGGCACCGGCGTCGGCAGACTGGCGATGGGAACGTCGATCGGGTCGCAGGCCGTGCCCGGGTCACTCAAGACCGTGGTGTTCACGACGATGTTGTCGACCTGATGAACGGCGTTGCAGCCACCGGTCGAGCCGGTGACGCCGAATACGGCGGTGGGGAACTCTGCCGGCCAGGCTCCGACGCAGCCTTCAAGAACCATGATGCCGTAGGGCTGGCCGACCGGATCATCCATGCCGTAGGAGTAGCCGGCGCCGCCGGTGGCCGGGTCCACCTTGAGGTACACGCGGACCTTGCCGGTGCCGCCCTCGGCCGGATCGTTGTAGAAGATGGTGAAATGCACCGGCTGGCCGCCATCGCCGGTCGTGACCATTCGGGGAATAGAGCCCGCACCCACGACGTCGACGTTGGTGATCAAACTAGGAAGCCGGTCCGTGCCGCGTCCGCCCGGATTCCACAGAGCATAGACGTCGAGACCCACGTGGTTATTCTGATCAGCTCCGGGCGGATCGAGGCCAGCCTCCTCCGTGTTGTACCAGACGTCAAACTCGATGGCCAAGCCGTCGAGCCCGCCCCAGGACACACCGCCGCCGCCGACGCCGATCTTGTTGACGGCATCCGCAACGGATGTGGTCACAGGCATCAGCGCGATCACGCCACCGTCCGCCGGGCTGCAGACATTGCCCGAGCGAAGGATGAGGTCGAACTCGATTCTGATGGCCTGGTTAGTCAACTGAATCGGATAGTCGCCGGAGTGGGCTCCGGCGCCGTTGTACCAGGCCGCGGCCGCGCGGCCGTCCTGGTTCTGACCGGGATGGATCAGGTTGAGCCGCCCGGGGCCCGTCCAAGAAGCACCGTAGTCCACGGTCATGCCCCAGCCGTCCGGATCCTGGGTGAACACGGCAGGCGGATATGCCGCGTTGTTGCTGATACACGTCCACCCCGTCGGAGTGCTCAAGTGTGCGTACGAATTGAAATTCTCGCTGAGACTGAAGGGGGTCTGGCCATTGGCTCCAACGGCGGCCACCAGACCCACTGCAGCACAACACACAAACAGATGGTAGCGCATGCGACATGTCCTCCCAAAAAAAGAAATGACCTCGTTTCCCTGCCAAACGGCGGTAGGAGCGCGAGCCGACACCACGACATGCAGGGTGTACGCCCCCGGCGCCGTCGTACTCTCGAGATAGGCCGATCGTTCAATAAGGTCAACGACGTGAGTGCTTCACATCCCCACAGTCGTCGCCCCCGCATGAGCATCGCTTGGGCGCGCTCATGGCACGCAGGACTCCAAATCACCGAAGCTCCAACGAGAACCTGATCTCCAGCCTCTTTCTGTTTCCCTAGACCGTCGATTTGCATGTGGGACCCAGGCACTGATATGAACGCTATCCTGATCCCATCCGTCCTCGGCACTCGCCGCGTTGACATGAGAGCGACTCTGTGCCGACATCCGTAATATAGCACGATCGCTGCCTGGGTCAAGGGCCAAAATCGCAGGGCTTTGTTTTGCGACACGCCCGAGGATCTTCAAGCGTAATCCGCTTGCCGGCTGGCTGTGGGCGGCATGGGGACCAGACAAGGCTGGGTTCGGACGGCCGCTTCGGCTTAAGGGGCGCTTTAGCTACGGTGATCGCCCAACTTCTGCGCTCTCGGGAAGCGCTTGGCCTTCAAGCACCTCGCGGTCAGTCTGGCATGGGCTCAGCCTGCTCGCGCGGCGAGGTGAGGTCCCGTCCTGAGGCCCATCGACTGGTGTCTTGTTTCTGGATTGCGACAGCCATGAGATCGGCGAATACGTCCAGGGTACAGGCAGACGCGGGTACGCCCATGGCCGCGAGCCTGGCGGCGATCGCATGCTCAGAACTCGAGACGCCCTCGTCACTCAGGGCCAGGAGGACATTGAGCTGCACGCCGGCGGCCACCAACGCGGTCGCGTTCAACGTCGGCATCTTTGGGTCACGGGTCGCCGAGCGGTGGAGAAGAACTTGGAGCTAGGATCGACCAGCGGCGGGACCGCCCCGTCGCGCTCAGTACCCAGGACGGCCATTGAGATCAACTGCTGCCGATCGAGGTTCGGATTGTCCTGGGTGGTCGCCATGATCCGCTATGCCGTCTTTGCCGGTGGGGTGCCATCCTCGTCGGCCAGTCTGCTGGTCCCCACAAAAGTGGAAGGACCGGTCCACCAGGAACCGGCCCTTCCGCTGGTCATTTGAACTCGTCGATTTGGCCGAGGCTACTCGTCACAGTTCGGGTCCGCCGCCATCGCCGGACCGCTCCAGCAGTTGGTGAACGCGATGAGGTCCGCGGCGTCGATCTTCTCGTCGCCGTTGCGGTCGAAGCACTCGCAGCCGGCGGGGATGCCGGTGGTGGTGCCGGTGTAGCACTTCTGGAACTCGCCGAAGTCCACCTGGTCGACGTCGTTGTCCACGTCACGATCGGCGAAGACCGCTCCGCAATCCTTGGCTCCCTTGAGCAGAACACGCATCGTGATGGGCTGGCCCAGCGCGATCAGCGGGTTCGGCAACTCCTGAGCGGTCGGCATCTTCCCTGAGGTCAGGCGGAGCCATCGCTTCTGCTGAGCATCGACGAACTGGAATGAGATCTTCAGCGACTTCGTTCCGGCTCCGTCGGCCTGCTCCTCGGACACTTCCGCCACGTTCGGCGGGGTGATCAGGTTGGCGGCGGTTGTGCCTGAGTAGGTCGGCTGGGCAAAGATGACCTTCGCGGCGGGTGCGTAGCTCTCAAAGTCGGTGAGCAACGTTGTGCCGCTGTAGATGTTGTCGATGTAGACCGTGTATCGACCGGTGTTTGGCGTGGTCGTGTCAATGGCAAAGGCCAGGTGCTCGAGCACACCCCAACTGCCGTCGAGAATGCCGTTGCCGGCGTTGAAGCTCAGAACCTTGTCCACGCCCGGCGTGAAGGTCACGGTCTGCCAGTCTGGATCGACCGGCACCTGCTTGCCTTGCGGGGCACCTCCGACAGTCGTGGTCGGACCGAGCCACTCGATGTTTCCGGTCATCCCGCCATCAGCGCCCACCGGTCCCGTGCCGCCGGTCTCGCGGATGCCGACGGACATGAGCAATCCGGTGTTCTTGCCCAGGCCGACCACTGGTCCGACCTTGCCCTTGCACCCTTCCATGTCCTGGGCGGGGTCGCAGATGCTGAGCGTCTGAGTCGCAACCAGCGTCTTGCCCTTGACCAGCGGTGCCACCGCGACGTTGGCGGTCGCGGCGGAAGGCACGACCTCGCCCAACTTGGTCCAATTGTCACCGCCGTCCCAAGTGTACACCGTCACCATCGTGGCCGGCGGGCTGGTGCTGACGCCGCTGACGGTTACGGTGGTCTCGCCGGCCTCGAGCGGCCCGGTATTGATGGTGACTGCCCCAACGCGCTGGCAGACGCAAGGCGGTTCGCCTTCACCCAGGGTGATGTCGTCCACCCACATCGCCGGGTAACCGGCGGCACTGGTGCCCGATGCCCCGGTTGTCACATAGTTGGCGACATTGGTCGAGAAGACGATCAACAGGCTGTCGCCGGCGTTGGCTGAGAAGGAGCCGGTGTAGGCCAGCTTCATGGCTCCATCGATGCCGACGCCATCCTGGTTCTCGGTCAGAGGAGTGTAATCACCGATGACGCCACCTGTATCAGTCGTGACGCCGGCCAGGGAAGCCGGATGCACGCGGTGCTGCCCGTTGACCAGAACGCCGACCTGGTAGGTCGACATCCAGGCCAGATTGGCCCCCGTTCCACTCTCGTCCGCCAGCATGCTGACCTTGATGTGATAGACGCCCGTGGCGGGGATGACCTGCTCGTAAATGGCGTACATGCCGTTCTGATAGCCGTTGTCCGAGATCTTCATGGCCTTGGAGCCGAACAGCCCCCCGGAGGCCGCGATCGTGGCCGCATAACCCCCGTCGCCGACGTCGTACCACGTGCGGTACGTGCCTGTCGGGAAGGGGTTATCTGCATCAATGACCCCGTCCTCGAAATCCTCGATGACCCAGGAGGCCATGACCCGCCGGCCGGTGGCAGGCATGCAGCCTTCGATGCGGATCACCTGCGTGGCCTTGATCGTTTGGGTGAGGACCAGCCCGGTCACGTTCACGAGCACGGTGCTGTTGCCGCCCGGGGCGTTGTTCGTCCCGATCAGGGTGTCGGTCGTTCCGTCGTTGGCGTAGACCTTCACCGCGGTCGCGTTCGCGGACACGCCGGCCACACGGACCTGGGTGCGTCCGGCATCCACCAGGCCCACAACGGTGACGGCCGGGATCTGCTCGCACGAACCGACCACCGGACCATCCGCGGGGGCGCAGCCATTCAACGTGCGGAACCTCTGGGTCGCGGTGATCTTGGTGTTAGCCACCAAGGCAGTGACGGCTACGATCACCGTGGCGTTGCCGCCTGGAGCATTGTTCGTCCCGATCGCCGTTCCGTTGGAGTACACCGTGACCGCAGTGGCGCTTGGGCTCACGCCGGAAACGGTTACTGTTGTGTCGCCGGCCAGAACCACGCTGCCGACGGCAACCGCAGGAACCTGGGCACAGTCGTTGACCACCGGACCGGTCGCGGGCAGGCAGCTCTCCGTATCCAAGGCCGGCTCGCCCACCACCTTGTTCTGTGTCGCGGTGATCGTCTGTCCGCTGATCAGAGCAGTGACCGGTACGGTAACCGTCGTGGCCCCACCCGGGCTGGTGTTCTGGCCAATCTTGGCTCCGTTGGCATAGACGCTGACCTTGGTCGCCTCGGGATCGACGCCGGTCACCGTAACGCTGGTGTCGCCGGCGATCAGTGCTCCCTGGAAAACGCCGACATCAGGGACGTCCGTGCAGCCATGTCCCTTGAAAATGAACTTGACGGCGTCGCACATGACACGGGCGCCCGTGCCGCCGGTCTGGGTCTTCTTGACCGTGAGCGTGTAGGGCTGGCCCGCGGTCATGGTGAACTGCGTGGTCGTGTCAATGGTGAGCTGATTCCATTGATCGTATAGACCGCCGTCCTGATTCTGGTTCAGCACCCATGTGTTGGTGGTCTTGCTGCCCGGATTCGAGGGGTCATCGAACTCGAGGATGTGGTCGACCAAGGTGTTGTTGTTGGTCGACCTGCCCCAGGTCACGTACACCTCGTAGGGGCCGGTGGCCTGGGGCGTGAAGGTGAACGTCCCGTAGTTGCTGGCCGTGCCGGTATCGTAGGTGAAGAATCGGCCCTGGATGCCGACCGTAAGGCCGGCCGCCTTGCTGTGAGCTGACGTGCCGTACCAGCCGGTTCCGGTCTCGGCGTAGCAGCAGTCCCGGTGTTGGCCGTGGATCGTGCCCGTCGCATCCGTTCCACCTTCGATGATGTATTCCGTATCCAGCAGTGCCATCGCGTTGACCGCCGTGGCGAGCACGATGAGGATGGCCCCCCAAGTGTACTTCGTGGTCATGGCTTTCCAACTCCTTCGTTGGTTAGAAGAAACAGTGTTCAAGGATCTCCCGGCGACGCAGAGTTCGCCGGACGGATTCACGCTATTCCGGTGGATGCACACTTCCTGGTATCGACCCTGCCCCCCGCACTCTTCACTTGTCTTCGCCCGTACGTCGCGTCTGTAGGGTGGAACCGCTGCGCGAAATGCGCGACCGATAACCGCCTCCTCCGATGCCCTTGGTATTGTCCGAGGCCAGATCGCCGTCGGGCCGCTCACCCCGGCCAAGACGGCGTGTTCTCATGAGGCGGCGCTGCTACTTCTCGCTGAGCAAGAGGTTCTCGTATTTCCTCCAGTACTCAGGGTTGACTCCCTCCGCGTGGTTGTCGAGGAACACGACCGCGGTCTTGCCCTGATACTCGGTGGAGGATCCCTTCTTGTATCCACTTCCGAGATGGAACGGCGATTTCGAGAGGCTCTTCCCGGTGTTCGCGGCGTAGTCGTCACTGATCCGCCAGCTGCCCTCCGGCAGTCCGGCCCGCAGTTCGCCTCCTGGATCATTGGCAAAAGGCTTGCAGAAGGCGTCCGCAAGAGCGTACTTGCGGTACGGCTTCCGGATGGTGGACACGCGTTTCGGGCGATACAGGGCGGCTTTCTGGGGAGTTGTTCCGTAGGTGCTCTCCCAGTTGGCCTGGTTCAGGATGCCGCCGTGCGTGAATCCGAAGAAATACGAGTTGAAGGGGTTGGCGAGCTCGTCGATATCCGGATTCGAGTTCCCAAACGTGTTGATGACGTAGTGCGTCGGCGTGATGTTGTTCTGCTTGAATACACCATCAGGCACGGGATAGGAGGGGCAGGTGGCCAACTGATCAGCGATCGAATTCGTGGAAGTGCCGCGCTGGGCGAAGTACTTGCGCAGCAGGTTCGGCAGGTAGTGATCCTGCACGAACTGATTGTTTGTCCATGCCGGGGTATGAGTCAGCAAAGCGGGGTGCTGGGGCCCGGGAAGCGTATCCTTGTACTCCATGGAGTACATGGAGATGGCCTTCCCGAACTCCTTCAGGTGCGTCTGACACACCACGAATTGCGACTGCCCGCGGGCTCGGGTCAACGAGGGCAACAGGATCGAGATGAGCAGGGCGATGATCGCCACCACAACCAGGACTTCAATGAGAGTGAATCCATGCCGCCGGTCCGCAGTTGACCTGCCCAATCGTGCCATGATCATCTTCTCCGCCGCTGACGACGATCGCCAGCTTCTTGTCCCAAACCTAAGCCTCACAGTCAATATGGAGAATACATTACCCGGGATCTGGTCGGCAACTCGGTCAGATCCCGAGCTTGGGTATTCCGGTATTATATATTATATCGGGTCGCACAAGTGCCCGCAAGACGAAAATCGGCGTTTCTGAGGTACTTATGTGGCGAGAAAGCGTCTGGCAAGCTCGCAGAACATCTGCATTCCGCGGGCGGTCGCCTCATCGTTGAAATCGAACTGTGGGTTGTGCAACGGCGGACAACTTTCTTGTCCGCAAGGTCTTACGCCGAGGCGGAACATGGCCGCCGGGGCATGTTCTCCATAATAGCAAAAATCCTCGACGCCCAGACTGGGCGGCTCGTCGCCGAAAAACCACTCGGCCCCCAGAACCTCCCGAGCAGTCCTCTCGATCAGATCGCACATCCGCTCGTGGTTGATCGTCGGGGGGCAGCCGGCCTCGAGTCGAACCTCGGCCGTGGCGCCCAGTGCGACGGCCATACTCTCCGCGATCTCGCGAACCCGCCTCTGGACGTGCTCGCCGACCTCCGGTCGCAAAAAGCGGATCGTGCCTTTCATTTGGGACTCTGAAGGGATGACATTGCTGGCGATGCCCCCTGAGAGGGCACCTATCGTCACCACGGCCGCGTCGATCGGAGCAACGTTGCGGGCGACAATTGTCTGTAGAGCCGTGACGATGTGGGCGGCCGCCAGAATGGGGTCGACTCCTCGCTGCGGATAGGCTCCGTGACTGCCCTGACCGTGCACCGTGATGTAGAACGAACAGCTGGCGGCCATGGCCGGGCCGCGACGAAGGGAGATCATGCCGACCGGTTGATTGGGCCAGGCATGCAGGGCGAAGATGCCATCGACCCTCGGGTTGGTCATGACTCCTTTGGCGCACAGGCCTTCGGCCCCGCCGACGTCCTCCTCACCCGGTTGAAAGATGAACTTGACTTTGCCGGGTAGCTGGTCCGCCACGCGTGACAGAACCATGGCCGTGCCGACCAGGATGGCAGTATGAGCGTCATGTCCGCAGGCGTGCATCACGCCCGGGACGGTCGAGCGGTAGGGCACTTTGGCGGGATCGGTTTCCTCGACAACGGGAAGGGCATCCATGTCCGCCCGTATTGCCACGCATCGTCCCGGCCGATCCGCGTTCAGGATTGCCACAACATCGGTGCCCAGGAGCGGGGGCAGCAACTTCACGTTGGGCAGGGCGGAGAGCCATTCTCGGACCTTCGTACCGGTGCGATGTTCGGCAAAGGCCAGCTCGGGGTGCGCGTGAAGGTCGTGGCGAAGAGCGACAATAGCAGGCACGATATCGGCGATGTGTCTGTTGAATAAGTCGTTCATGGGGCAACTATTCTAGCATCGATCGGATCCTGGGGGCCAGGATCCAGCAGGCCGAGGCGACCATCATCGTGGCGATGGCCGCGTACCCTATGAGGTTCTTGAGGCCGGGGCTGAGCCTGGCGAACGGCTTGTCGAGGACGACGAGCACCAGCACAGGGCCGGCCAGGGCGGTGCGGGCGACCGACGCCAGGGCCCGGAACCGTCCTGTGCCCTGGGGCGGGGAGCTGACGGTGCCCCCATTTGTCCGCTCACCTTCGGCGGCGGGAGCAGCTGTGCCCGACGACGAGGCTTCGGCATTGGTCGCCACCGGTCCGTCGGATGGAATCGCGGCCTCCTTGGCTGCCTCTTCGGGGCTGTGGGCCCATTGGTCTTCAAGTTGGGCGACCTCATCCGCCCAAGGATTGGCGGCAGGGGTTTCCCCCCCATGCCGGGACGCAGGACCTGCGTCGGGCTGCTCCGCCGGGGTAGGTCCTGGCGGCGACTCGGCTGGACCCGTCGAAGTCCGATCAGCGAGCGACGGCGGCTGGGTGCAGAGTACGGATACCTCGGCCGCCGGTTCCGCCGTAGCTGCGTCGGCGGGGACTTCGGCTGATGGCTCGGACGCTGCCGGAGTCGCAGCCTGGGGGATTGCGTCGCCTTCCTGCGCGGTGCGGGTATTGGCCGTGTTCGCCTCGCCGGCGTCCGCTGATGCCTCGACCGCCTCGGCGAGCATCGAAACCTCATCGAGCAAGGCATCAATGGTCTGATCGGGGGCCTCGATTGCGATCACACCGGTGCCCTCGGCCGTCTGTATCATCGTTCCACCAGCTTCTGCTGAGGTGGCTTCGGGCCTAGGTGCGTCGAGGAGGGTGGCGGATTCTGACATACAGCCTGCATCGACCAGCTGCGAGGCGGACTTCATTGCCCGGTTCGCCTCCAGATCCGATAATACTGAGCGTGGGTACGCCACGTTTCTTCATCGAGGCTCTGGTCGCCGGGCGGGTCGTTCTCTCCCCGGAGGAGTCCCAGCACGTTCTCCGTGTCCGTCGGTTATCGGCCGGCGATCAGGTCGTTCTCTTCGACGGTCAGGGGCAAGAGTCGCAGGGGCGGATCATGGCTGCATCGCGTCAGGAGGTCGTGATCGATGCGGGCGTTATCTCGTTTAGAGATCGTCTACGGCCGCAACTGGTAGTGGGCTTTGCCCCGCCCAAGGAACCGCGGCAAGACGTCCTGGTTGAGAAATGCACCGAACTCGGCGTGGCTGAACTGGTCCCCCTGCTCTGTGAGCGAGCGGTGGCAGGCGTCTCCGGGCATCGGCTGGAGAAGTGGCGGCGAAAGGCCGTCGAGGCGGCGAAGCAATCCGGCCAGTGCTGGTTGCCGCGGCTGCACGCGCCGCGAACACTGGCCCAAGTCCTGGCCGACCGGGCTTCGTACGGACTTGTCCTGGTCGGACTCAGCCCCGGCGACGGCGTGATTCCGGAACCGATTGTGGGCTTGCTCGATGCTCTGGCCGGGGCCGGCCGAGTGCTTGCCCTGGTGGGCCCGGAAGGCGGCTGGGAGCCCGGTGAAGTGAGCAGCCTGTTGGCCGCGGGCGTCACCCCTGTCTCCCTCGGTCCCAATACCCTGCGCATCGAAACCGCGGCGGTCGCCATGGCGGTCGTGGTTCACGCCCTCGCTCAACGTCGCGGGATGCACTACGGCGAGACGGGATCCTGAGAAGTGGCGGCGTCCGCGGGTTCGAGGGTCTGCTTCGATCGTGGTGGGTGGTCCCTGCGAGTGGACCGAGGTATACTGCAAGGCCATGGCGGGTGTGCCGCCTCAGCGAATGCCTGTTTCTGGAGTCCCCCATGTCCTCGAGCGCACTCGTCGGTCTCCTTCTCGGAACGATGACCTTCGGTGCAACCCCCGCCACGCGGCCGGCCTCGGAGGCCGACCTGAAGCGGAACGGCGCCTTCGCCTTTCCCCAGCAGCAGGCGACGGTCCTTTGTGACAACGCCGATCTTCGCCTTTCGGTTTGGAGTGATGCTAAATACCTCTATGTTCAGGCGATCCTCTGGAAGGACGGCGATGATGCCCTGGGTGAGACCCGCGACGGCCGCAAGATCGGCGACCGTGCCTCACTGTCGCTTGACCTCGACGGCAACGGCAAGGTCACCGGTAAGATCGATCGGGATTACGCCCTCAACCCCTGGCCCACGCGGCAGGGCTTGTACTACTCTATCCTGCTCGATGCCAGGTCATCGACGCATCTCATGAGCGACTCCAAGGGCCGGGGTTCGATCCGCTACCTCGAAGTTGCCAAGAATCGCCGCGTGCGGGTTGACAGCATCGTCCTCCCCTTGTCCGAGATGGACAAGAAAGTGGGTGACGAGGCTCGGTTCGCGTACTCGGCTTCCTCAACCAGCCCCGAGTTGACGCATTCCTCGCTCAAGAAAACCAAGCCCCTCTCGCCCTCCTTGCCAAAGGCGAATTACCACAGGGTGATCCTCGAGGACCGTCCCGCGACACTGGACCCCAAACAGGTGCCTGAGGGCCGCGAGGATCAGGTGCCAACGGCCACCGCGCCCTCCAAGCGGCCGCCCAAGCTCAACTCCATCCCGCCGGAGATCGCGGCCAAGGACTGGCTCAACACCGACAAACCCCCGACGTTGGCCGGCCTTCGTGGGAAGGTGGTGGTGATCGATTTCTGGGCCACCTGGTGCGGTCCGTGTATTGCCGGCATCCCCCACCTCAATGAACTGCACGAGAAACACGCTTCCAGCGGGCTGTGTATCCTGGGCATGACCGATCAAAGTCGCCGCGGCATCGAGAACTTCATGAAAAACAGGCCCGTGAAGTACGTCATCGGAACGGGCAGCGAGATGGCTTCCGAATACGGCGTCTCGGGCATTCCGCACGCGTTCATCGTAGGACGCCTCGGCAAGCTGGTGTGGGAAGGCAATCCGACGGATCCGGACTTTGAAAAGCAGATCTTGAAGGCGCTGGAGGCACGGTAGCCGGCGGTGGTTCCGGTCAACGCGATCAAATCGCGGGCACCCGCCGCGGTAAGGCGTTCATCGGACCGGCGGGACAGGGGTGTGGCCTGTCGTCTGGCCGGGGGAGTCGCGGGTCGGCAGGGTGTTGATCTCGAGATTCCGCCGCCCGATCGGAGGCGCTTTTGCGGATCGGATCACAGTTGCCCTGCGACGGATCCGGACGGGGGTGCGGGAGAGCGGCTTGGGCATCGAGCGGGCCAGGGATCCGGGAAGGGCAAACCAGAACGTGGCCCCAGCGCCAACGCGCGACTCCACCCCAATGCGCCCGCCGAGAACCGTCACGATGCGCTTGGCGATCGCCAGACCAACACCGCTGCCCGGCGTTTCCCGGTCCAGGCGGCTGAACAGCTCAAAGACCTGCTCGTGATAGCGTTTGGGGATTCCGGGGCCGTTATCCCGCACGAAGTATCGTAGTTCATGCCTTGTGCCCCGAAGCCCGATCTCGATGACGGATCCCTCCGGCCTTGCTCCATGGTTGATGGCGTTGGTGATAAGGTTGTCGAAAAGCTGCGTCAGCCGCGTGCGATCGGCGTGCAGGGCGCCGAGGGTCTTCGCGACAACCAGCTTGATGTTCTTCTCTGCCAAACGGGGCTGATGCAGGGCCACGATTTCGTGGACGAGCTCATGGACGTCCACGGTCGTCGGCGTGTCAACAACGCGACCGATGCGGCTGAGCTCGAGCAGTTCCTCGATCAGCGATTTCATCCGGTCGGCGGCGCCTTGGATGCGGTGGATGAAGTCACCGAGCCGCTCGACACGGCCAGCCCGGAGGTCCTGCTGGACGTAGCTCGCAAAGCCGCTGATCGTCACCAGCGGCGACTTCAGGTCATGCGAGACCGTGTGGATGAGTTGTTCCATCTCGGTGTGCTTGCGTTCAAGCTCGCGGTTGGTCTCCCCAAGCTTCCGCTCGGCGAGCCGTCGCGTGGTGATGTCGTTCAGAATGATCAGCGTGCCGGCGAACTTGTCGCTGATATCGAGCATACGGCACAGCTTGATCTCGAAGTGCCGCTGGCGGCCGCGTTGATGAAACGCCTTCTCGAAGGTGAGTTCTGTCGTCGCTTGGTCGTGGAAGGCGGCCAGTTCGGCGGCCAGCCAGGAGACCTCGTGCTTGCGGTGGCTTGGGTTGTAGTAGGAGGCGCCAGGTGTGAGGGCACCCTCAAATACTTGTGCGGCGGCGAGGTTGACATGTTGTACCCGACCATCGGCATCGAGGAGAAGGACCGGCAGCGACAGGCTTTCAAAGACGGTCAGGAATCTGTTCTTCTCGTTCGCGAGTCGCCGGTTCGTGTCCCGCAGTTCGGCTAGGCAGTGCTCGTCGCTGGTGCCGGCCCATTCCGTGCAGAATCCGATCTCGACCCGGTCGAAGAAGCGCTCGACGAACAGGGTGGTCAAATCCGCTGTGTCGCCGAAACTGCCGCAATCGCGAACCAGATCGATGTAGGCCTGGCGGTAGTACTTCATCAGTCCGAGGAACATGGACAGAGTGATGCCCCGGGCCCGGTGCCGCTGGGCCTCGATGCGGCCAAAGTGCGAGCAGGGATCTCGCAGGAAATCCTCGCTCGGGTCCAGTTCGGGAACATCCTGGTGAACGTCAATGGCCGTGACCAGGGCATCGGACAGCCCCGCGATGGACAATCGCCATGCCTCTTTCAGGGTGGAGGTGTACCTCGTGTAGTCGTGAAGCTTGGCGTAATGGAGAACGCGCTCGATCAGCCAGTCTTCGTTAGCGGCCAACAGCGCGCGGAGCCGCAGACGAGCGTCGGCGAGCGAAGCCGTTACCCCGGTTCCTGAACCGCAGCCTGTGCCTTCATCATGAGTCGTGCCGCACTCCTTTCGTCCGGAGAGGGCCTGTCTCCTGTTGTGTCATCGGGTGAACGAGTCCGGCGCATTAACCCGCCCGCATTGGGAGCACGAGATTCGTGGCCCCAACGCGGGTGGTGGCGGCGGCCTCTGGCCATCGGCCGGCCGAAGGGCAGAGCATCAGTCCGATAATCAAGGGGATCGCCCCCTGGCCGGAAAAGCGGCGTCCTACCAGGCCATCCAGCCGCCGTCGATGACCACATTGGCCCCGGTGACGTAGGAACTGGCATCGCTGGCCAGGAAGACAAGGGCGCCCTTGAGTTCCCATGGCCGGCCCATCCGTTTCATGGGACTCTTGGCCGAGAGCTTCTGGACCATCGCCGGACTGACCGTGGGAGCGGGGAAGGGCCCGGGCGTCAGGCAGTTGACCCGGACGCCGTCCTTGGCCCAGTAGACGGCCAAATGGCGAGTCATTGAGAGGATGCCACCCTTGAGGGCGTGATAGGCCACCGGGCTGGACATGGGTACGTCGGTGTAGGCGTCGGGATAGGAGCCAACCACACCGTACATCGAACCGATCATGATGATGCTGGCCCCGCCCCTGCGCTCGACGGCGTGGCTCCGGACATGCCGGGCCAGGAGGAAGCAGCCGGTCGCGTTGGCCAACTGACGGGTGAACTGCTCCGCGGTGATGTCTCGCCAGTCGGCGGTGACGCGCTCGTAACCGTTGTTGACCAGGATGTCGATTCGCCCGGCGGCCTGGAGCGTCTCCCGGACGCCTTGTTCGATCGATGCGGGTTCGAAGTAATCCAGGCTCACGCCGAGATGGCTGGCTCGCCCGATCACCGGCAGGGAGGCAGCTTGGCTTTGGGCCCTGGTCTTGTCGCGGCTGGTGACCACCACGGATGCGCCTGCTTCCGCCATCGCCCGACAGAAGGACTGCCCCAGGTATCCGCTCGCGCCGGTGATCAGGGCCACCTTGCCTGACAAGTCGAACAGTGTCTGAACGGTCGGCTCTGGTGCGGGAGTAGTGCTCATCTCGTTTGTCCTGAGTGGCTCCTGTGTGCTCGCATCCGGTCATCGTGCCAGAGGTACCCAGTTCGGGTGATCCGCCGCGCCAAGGACCGTCAAGTTGACGCGCAGGGTCTGCAGCCCCTCGTCCAGCGTGCAGGCAAAAGGCCCCTTGCCTTCGAGGGCATCGAGGAAGAGCCTGGCCTGGTTGACAAAGATGTCGTCGCGCTCCCTAGAGAACTCGAACTCGGTCTTCCAGCCCGCGTCGGGCTCGATCATGGATTGCCAGCGAGCGTTGTTCAGGTCCCAGCGGGCGGTGCCGCGCTCGCAGATCACCGTGAGCGTGTTCTCGTTTGGAGCCTGGTGCTGGTTCAGGCTGTAGCAGCCCATGACTCCGCCGTGGCGTGCGATGAGATGCACGGTATCTTCGACAGTGACGCCTTCAAGAACCTGGTGAGCCGCATCAGCCATGATCCGGTCGATCGGCCCGACCAGGAACTCCCCGGCGTTGACCGCGTGGGTGAGCACGTCCTGGATGGCGCCGCCGCCGGTGGTCCGGCTGGTGTAGTAAATCTGCCGGTAGGCCGGCCGATACTTCGGAAAATGCTGGCCCCAGGTGCCGACGATCTGCACCGGCCTCCCGAATCGGCCGGAATCGATTGCTTCCTTCATGGATCGCAGGGCCGGATGTGAACGATAGGTGTAGGCGACGGCAGCCTTGAGCTTCCGGTCTGCGATCACCTGACGCAATGGCTCGATGCCGTCAAGGCGGAGGCTCAACGGCTTCTCGATAAACAGGTTCTTGCCCGCCAGAGCGCACTTCATGGCCATTGGAATGTGCAGGTGCGATGGTGTGGCAATCAGCACGGTGTCGAAGCGGCCCTTGTTCAAGGCCTCGTCCAGGTCGGGGAAGGCCTCGGTGATCCCGTAGCGCCCCGCGACCGCGGTGCGCAGCGTCTCGTTCGATTCGCAGATCGACAGCTCGACCCGCCCCGTGGCCTTGAACGTCCGTGTGTGACGCTCGCCGATGGAGCCGACGCCCACAATCAACATGCGATGACCAGCCATGAATCACCTCCCCTGCAGATAACCCTGGGCGGTGCGGTCCAGCTGGTTGCTGAACTGGAAACCCAATGGACGGAACTGCTCCTGGATCCGCTTGAGACCCTCCTTGACCAGAACGAGATCCGCGTTGTGGCACAAGACCGTCGCCCCCAGGCTCAGCAGCCATTTGGCGTGGTCGGCGTGGAACGCGGGCGTGCCCCAGTGCTTTCCCGTCTTCTTGGCGGCTTTGGCCACCGCTTCGACTGCCCTCTGGATCCGCGGGCTCTCGAACTGGCCAGGGAAGCCGCTGAGCACCGAGTAGTCAGCCGGCCCGAAGAACAGGCCGTCGACACCTTCCACCCGAGCGATCGCCTCGGCCGCGTCCAGGGCCTGTTGCTCCTCGATCTGCATGAGCAGAAAGGTCTGTTCGTTGGCATGGCGAACGTAGTCAGCCATGGGCATGCTGCAGTAGGGCATGTCCGGATTACCGCCATCAAAGCCGCGCTTGCCCAGCGGCGCGAACTTGGCCCACTTGACCGCTTCGGCAGCTTCCTCGGGCCCGTCGCAACGCGGGTACATGATCCCTTGAGCACCGGCTTCCAGCAGCCGCCCGATACGCATGAACTCGCCCTTGGCGCATCGGGCCAGGATGTCGGCCGTCCCGACCCGGGCAGCCCGCATCATCACCGCGGCGGTCTCCACGCTGTAGAAATGGTGCTCCAGGTCCATCCAGATTCCGTCAAAGCCCATCAGGCTGGTCATCTCGAAGACCGACGGATCAGTGAAGTGCAGCATGGTCAGAAGCACGGGTTGATTGCGAGCGAGCTTGGCCTTGACGACACTCGGTCTCATGTCTGTCTTAAGCTCCGTTAGGCCCTGTGGTTCGGGCGTCTGTCGTGACTCAGCCGGGCTTTCTGTTGACAGAAAAAAGCCCTTCCTGTAAACTCTAATTGAGCGTGCTTTTAACAGAAAGTGTGTGGCCATGTCAATACCACAACCGGATCGGGCTTGTCTTCGCGAGCGGGCCTACCAACGGCTTCGGCGGTTGCTGGTGCTGGAGCAATTGCCGGCCGGCGAGCGATTGCGGGAGACGGAGTGGGCTGAACGGCTCGAGGTCAACCGGGCGGCGCTTCGCGAGGCGTTCGCGCGCCTGGAGGCCGAGGGGTTTCTGAAGAAGGGGGCCAAGACCGGCTACTTCGTTCCCGACCTCAGGGCGGAGGATATCCTCGAGATCATTGAGGTTCGTATCATGCTCGAGGGGGGGGCGATCGAGCGCGTCGTACGCCTCGGCAAGAACAACACCCAGGAATTGCGGTTGATGAGCGAGGCCTGCGACCAGTTGGAGCGGCTGGTTCGCGAGGAGTACCTGCTGGGAGTGGCCGAGGCGGACCGGCGGTTTCACGAGGCCTTGGTCAACGCCGCGGGCAACCGTCGCCTGGCAATGCTCTATGAGCGAGCGCCCCTGCCGATCATCCACCCCCTGATCATCACCGGAGAGCAGTGGAAGACCCGCGTTCGGCAGACGTTGGATGAGCATCGGGCGGTCCTGGAGGCCATCCTGGACGGCAATGTCGCTTTGGGCCAGCAGTTGCTGCGGACGCATCTTGACCAGCGAGCGTTCGTTCCCCTCTACGCCGGCTGACGGATGATCACTGCCGTTTGTTCCGCGAACGGGCGCTCCCTTTCCCTTGGAGGCTTCTGTGTCCTGCGCTTGCTCCGCAAATCTGGCCGTGTCGGCTCTTGGCGGGCTCGGCAGCCAAGTGGGCGGCATGCCGCTGATTGACTGGCTGGTCGTGGTCCTCTATGCGGCCGGAATGCTGGGCATCGGTGTCTACTACTCCTTCCGCACGACAAGCACTGAAGACTACATGCTCGGCGGGCGCAAGATGGGCTCCAAGTCCATCGGTCTGTCGCTGTTCTCCACGTTGTTCAGCACGATCACCTACATGGCCCTGCCCGGCGAGATGATCAACAAGGGGCCAGCCGTCATCTGCTGGATGGTCAGCCTGCCGATCGTCTATCTGATCGTCTGCCACATCTTCATTCCGCGTTTCATGGCCCTGCCGTACAACAGCGCCTATGAGGTTCTGGAAACGCGCCTGGGCTTGCGGGTCCGTCTTCTCGGATCGGTGATCTTCCTCCTGACTCGTCTTCTCTGGATGGCCCTGATCATCCACATCACCGCCCACAAGATCCTGATTCCCGTTCTGCGGTGGGATGAGAAGTGGACGCCGTACGTCGCCGTTGTCATCGGCATGGTCACGTTGGTGTACACCTTCCTCGGCGGGATCCGCGCCGTGGTGTTGACCGATGTGATTCAGACCATCATCCTCTTCGCGGGCGCGGTCGGGGCACTGCTGTTGATTACCTGGGACATGGGCGGCTTCGGCGCCTGGTGGCCCAGCACGTGGTCTGCGAACTGGGATCAGCAGCCTCTCATCAGTTTCGATCCGACGGTGCGTGCCTCGGTGGGGGGCTCCATCGTGTTCATGACCTTGTGGTGGATCTGCACCGCCGGGTCCGATCAGCTGGCCATTCAGCGGTACCTGGCCACGCGCGACGCCAGGGCCGCAAGGCAGGCCTTCTTGATTACCCTGGCGTCCAACGTGTTCGTGACCCTGCTGCTCGCGGCTCTGGGATTCGCCTTGCTGGGCTTCTTCAGCGCCCATCCCGAGCATCTGAAGGCCGATGGGCTCTATCTCAAGGAGAGCCTTGACCTCCGAATTCACGGGGACCGGCTCTTCCCGTACTACATCGTCCGCTTTCTGCCCCCCGGTATGACTGGCCTGGTGATGTCCGCGCTGCTCGCCGCGGCCATGTCCAGCCTGTCAGCGGGGGTCAATTCCTCCTGTTCGGTGCTGAGCACGGATTTCATCGATCGACTGGGCCATCGTGCGGCCAGTGAAAAGACGAACGTGCGGCGAGCCCAGGCCCTGGCCCTGCTGGTCGGTCTGGTCTGCGTAGGACTGAGCCTGCTGATGAGCCGCGTAACCGGGAACTTGATGGAGGTGACGACCCGCACCAATCACGTGTTCGTCGCTCCCCTGTTCGGCCTGTTCATGATGGCCTTGTTCGTGCCGTTCGCCACCCCGTTCGGCACGACCATGGGGACACTGGCGGGATGCCTTGCGGCGGTGTTGATCGCCTACAAGGACATGATTTTCGGCGGGCTGCCGTGGAGCTTCCAGTGGATCAGTCTGGTGGCCCTGGCGGTGAACCTGCTGGTCGGAATTCCCTTGAGTCTGTGGGTCTCTGTGCAGAAACGGCCCGGCCACGCTTCTGCCGCCGAGGGGGCAGGGGGCCGGAAGCCGCCGGATCGCGACTGAACGGCATGGCCGCAAGGGGGATCAGCAAGCGAGGGTCCACCCGCAGTGCCGGGACCCTCGGTCAATCCGTCGTCGCAGGTTCGCTGCCCGGACCGTCCGCGGGCTTGGGCCGGTTCAGGCGTCTGCGCCTGACCGCAACGCGACCACGCGAGACACCGACCTTGAACCGCAGGCTGGTTGCGCCTACATTGGGCTCCTGAAGCCGTGCGGCATGAAGTGTGCAACCTGGGTCCCCGAGGATCGATCGGCCGGAAGCCGCTCTCGCGTTGGTCTCTGGGATCGGCCCTGAGCAGAGGAGAAACTTCGTGAACAAACCTCAGAACAAGCCCCGCTCGCCGTATTTCAGTTCTGGCCCGACCGCCAAGCGACCGGGATGGAGTCTTAACGTCCTGGTCGACGCCTGGCTCGGTCGTTCCCATCGGGCCAAGAACGGAAAGGCCCGCCTGAAGCAGGCGATCACGCTCTCCGCCGAGGTTGCCCGTATTCCCAAGGATTACCTCGTCGGAATCGTCCCTGCCAGCGATACCGGGGCGGTCGAGTGCGCACTGTGGAGCCTGCTGGGTGCCCGGCCGGTGACCATGTTGAGTTGGGAGAGCTTCGGCCAGGGCTGGGTGACCGATGTGACCAAGCAACTCAAGCTCAGTGCCACGGTCATGAAGACCGACTACGGCCAGATCGTGGATCTGGCGAAGGTGAACTGGAACGATGACGTCGTCTTCACCTGGAACGGCACGACCAGTGGCGTGAAAGTGCCCGACAGCTTCGCTCCGCCGGCCGATCGCCAGGGACTGGCCATCTGCGACGCAACCAGCGCAGTCTATGCCATGCCCCTTCCTTGGGAACGCCTGGACGTCGTGACCTGGTCCTGGCAGAAGAGCCTGGGCAGTGAGGCCGCGCACGGCATGCTGGTGCTCTCCCCCCGGGCGGTCGCGAGGCTCGAAAGCTACACCCCGACCTGGCCGATCCCCAAGATCTTCCGGCTCACCAAGGGCGGCAAAGTCATGACCGAGATCTTCGAGGGATCGACGATCAACACGCCTTCAATGCTCGCCACCGAGGACTACATCGATGCCCTGAAGTGGGCGAAGGCACTCAGCTACAAGGGCAAGACCGCTTTGGACGCCTTGCTGGCTCGCAGCGCCGATAACCTGGCGGCCGTGGCTGGCTTCGTCGCCAAACACCCCTGGGTCGATTTCCTCCCGGTCAAACCAGAGATTCGAAGCTGCACCTCCATTTGCCTGAAGCTGACCGCCGACTGGTTCACGAAACTGCCGGCCGATCAGCAGGCCGCCTTCTGCAAGAAGATCGCTTCCAGCTTGGAGGCGGAAGGCGCGGCCTATGACGTTGGAGCCTACCGCGACGCCCCCCCAGGCTTCCGGTTCTGGGGCGGACCGACCGTCGATCCGGCGGACATGGCTTTCGGCCTGGAGTGGTTGGCCTGGGCCTACGAAGAGAACCGGCCAAAGTAGGGGTTCCTCTGGCCCGGATATAATGTGTAGGGTGGCGGCTTTCCGCCGAGAAAGTGCCTCTTTTCGGAGAAAGTGGACTGAGAAACGGCCGGTGGGAGCGGAACGTGAGTCATTGGGGGTATAACTTGCCTTTCCCACGTTACATCCTTTGCCCACGGCTTCTCGTCCCCAGACCATGCAGCGTTTGATGCTCAAGTCAAAGATCCACCGTGCCACGTTGACGGGCACGGAGATTGACTACGAAGGCAGTATCTCGATTGACCAGGACTTGATCGAGAAGGCTGATTTGTTGCCGGGCGAGCAAGTTCACGTCCTCAACGTCAGTACCGGCGATCGAATCATCACTTACGTGATCAAGGCCCCGGCCAGGTCGGGCACGGTCATGCTGAATGGCCCGGCCGCTCGCATGGGCGTTCCTGGAGACCAGCTGATCATCATCTCCTATTGCCAACTCGACGATGCCGCCGCCCGGCGACACAAGCCGATCGTGGTCCATGTCGATGGCGCGAATCGGCCGGTGGGCAAGTAGGGCGAAGCCGTGACGTCGGGGTCGAGCGTGCCGATGCCGGTGGACGCCGACTTTACTTTAACGTCATTTATTTCAATGCTTTACATGTGTTAATTGGTGCATATCCTTCAGGTCGGCATGGGGCCGACGGCCACCAGCCTGGCGGTCGCTCCGACACAGGCGGGAGCGGCGAATGTCGGCGGCTTGAGTGGATGGCTTTGGGCGAACGGAGGCCAAGCCGCTCGGACGGCCCGAATGGGCCTCAAAAAAAACGGCTTGGGGCCGAGACCAGGCCTTTGACAGCGGCAGTGAAACGGCTATACTGAGCGATCTTCGGCTACAGGCATGGGCGGTCCCGGTATGCCCGCGTGCCGTGAGAGCGGGCAGAGAGTGCCGGGATTGGCGGCTTGAGGCCGGGGTAGCCCGCTGCTGTAGCTCAGTGGTAGAGCGCGTCCTTGGTAAGGACGAGGTCATGGGTCCAATCCCCATCAGCAGCTTTGCCAGTGGCCGCCGGGTGGAATCCCTGGGGACGAGTTGCCCAGGGTGTGGGCCGAACGGCGAATAGGTGGCTTGAGGAGGTGCGGTTGCGTCGGACGCAGCCGCGACTGAGGCGCGAGTGGCGCCTCGTCTTGTCTGTTGGGACAGTGCTGGGATTTATCGTGCCGGGAGGAGAACTCGGCGTGGCCGACGCGTGCAGGGCGTCCGGCGGAACAAAAAACGGCTTGTAGAACCCATTAGAGTGGAGGATCTGGTTACATGGCCAAGGCTGTATTTGAACGCAAGAAACCGCACGTGAACGTGGGCACGATCGGTCACGTCGACCATGGCAAGACGACATTGACCGCGGCCATCACCATGGTGCAATCCAAGAAGGGCCTGGCCACCTTCAAGTCGTACGACGAAGTGGCCAAGGCTTCGGAGAAGGAAGGCCGCCGCGACCCGACGAAGATTCTGACCATCGCGACGTCGCACGTCGAGTATGAGTCGGACAATCGGCACTACGCGCACGTGGACTGCCCGGGACACGCCGACTACGTCAAGAACATGATTACCGGTGCCGCCCAGATGGACGGCGCTATCCTGGTCGTGTCCGCGGCTGACGGCCCGATGCCCCAGACTCGCGAGCACATTCTGCTCGCCCGCCAGGTGAACGTCCCGGCAATCGTCGTCTTCCTCAACAAGGTCGACCTGGTCGACGATCCCGAACTGCTCGAGCTGGTCGAGATGGAAATCCGCGAGCTGCTCAGCAAGTACGATTTCCCGGGCGACGAAATTCCGATCATCAAGGGCTCGGCGAGCCTCGCCCTGGCCAATCCGGACGACCCCGAGAAGAACAAGTGCATCGGTGAGCTGATGACCGCCATCGACAGCTACATTCCCGAGCCCGCGCGGGATATCGACAAGCCGTTCCAGATGTCGATCGAGGACGTGTTCAGCATCAAGGGCCGCGGTACGGTCGGCACCGGTCGTATCGAGCGCGGCATTGTCAAGGTCGGCGACGAAGTCGAAATCGTGGGCCTGGGCGAGACCCGCAAGACCACGGTCACCGGCGTCGAGATGTTCAACAAGACCCTCGACCAGGGCCAGGCTGGCGACAACGTCGGCGTCCTGCTGCGAGGCGTCGAGAAGACCGCCCTCGAGCGCGGGCACGTGCTGGCCAAGCCGGGCACGATCACCCCGCACACCAAGTTCCAGGCCCAGGTGTACGTGTTGAAGAAAGAGGAGGGCGGGCGCCACAGCCCGTTCTTCAGCGGCTACCGGCCGCAGTTCTACTTCCGCACCACGGATGTGACCGGCTCCCTCAACCTGCTGGGTGGGGCGGAGATGTGCATGCCCGGCGACAACATCGAGCTCGAAGTGGAGTTGGGCAAGCCAATCGCCATGGAGGAAGGGCTCCGTTTCGCCGTTCGCGAGGGCGGCCGCACCGTGGGCTCGGGCGTGGTGGTCAAGATCGTCCAGTAGCGTGCGTCGGGCAGGACCTTGCGGGCGGACGGACCAGCCGCCGCACCGTCTTGAGGACGCACGATGGGCCGGTCGCGATGCGATCGGCGCGTTCAGGTTTCCAGTGAGCAAGAGGTTCTGGCCATGGCCAAGGCAAGCAAGCGGGAGTGGGTCTGGCTCCAGTGCAGTGAGACCGGGGACCTGAACTACCGTATTTCCGTGAATGTGTCGGGTGGCACTCCGAAGCTGGAGTTGAAGAAGTACTGCCCGCGGCTTCGGAAGCGCACGGTACACAAGGTCAAACGGAAGTAGGAGCGTAGCTCAATTGGCAGAGCACCGGTTTCCAAAACCGGCGGTTGGGGGTTCAAATCCCTCCGCTCCTGTCATGAGTCCTCGTGCTTCGGGAGGTATGGTTTCGTGAGTGATGCTGTCTCGGGAAGCGGGAGCGGAGGAAAGCCGCAGGTCAAGACCACCCTGGGTGGCGGCGGTCTTCGCATCTACCGGCCTGGCCAGGGCTATTACACCCGGCTCGGCACCGCCCTCGGCGCCGGCGTCATCATCATCGCCGGGGGTCTGTTCATCGGTTCGCAGTTGGGGGGCATCATCAACCCCAAGGCCAGCTATGCCCTGCCGGTCCAGTATGGCGTGTCTGTCGGCTTCATCCTGGTGATGGCGGCCGTGCTGTACTGGATCGTCGGGCTTAACCGCAAGGCCAACGAGTTCTTCATCGCCACCGAGGGCGAGATGAAGAAGGTGAGCTGGTCCTCCAAGAAGGACGTGATTCGTTCGACCAAAGTGGTGATCGTCTGGGTGATCCTGATCGGCGCGTTGATCTTCCTCGCGGACATCATCTTCATGCAGACCTTCCGCTGGATCCACGTGCTGAAGGCGTAGACAACGGCTCTCCCGGGATGCGGCTATTCGGAATCGGATCATGAGCACACCTGAGTCGGACAACAGCATGGTGACAGCGGCGGGCGGTTCCGCCGGAGCGACGGGGGCATCACAGCCGCCGCCCGCCACGCCCAAGGCCGGCGGCGTCGAGCCGACCCGGCCGGGGATGAAATGGTACGTGCTCCGCGTGGCCAGCAACAAGGAAGACCAGGTGTGCGAGGCCCTCGAGCGCAAAGTGAGGATCGAGAAGCTGGAGAACCGGGTCGGGCGCGTGCTCGTTCCGACCGCCAAAGAGAAACGCATGAAGGCCGGCCAGGTCCGGGTTTATGAGAAGAAGCTCTACCCCGGCTACGTTTTCGTCGAGATGGCCACCGAACAGGACGGCTCCGTCTCCGAAAACGTGTGGTTCATGATCAAGGAAACCACCGGAGTCGGCGACTTCATCGGCTCGGATAACAAGCCGACCAGCATGCGCGAGCACGACGTGGAGCTGATGCTGCTGGCCTCGGCCAAGGAAGACGAGGAGGCTTCGCTCCAGGGTCTCGAGTTCGCCAAGGGCGATCGGGTCAAGATCAAGGAAGGCTCGTTCCAGAACTTCGAGGGACACGTCGACAGCATCGACGAGACCAAGGGGATTGTCACCGTGCTACTGACCATCTTCGGCCGGGCGACCCCCGTGGACGTCGAATACTGGCAACTGGAAAAGATGTAGAAAGGTACTTGAGCCGTGGCAAAAGAGATCGTAACCGTCATCAAACTGCAGGCCCCCGGCGGGCAGGCGACCCCGGCCCCGCCGATCGGTCCAGCCTTGGGCCAGCATGGCGTCAACATCGGGCAGTTCGTCCAGCAATTCAACGCCCAGACCAGTTCCTTGGGTGGCATGACCGTCCCGGTCGAGATCACCGTCTACAAGGACAAGACCTTCAGCTTCATCGTCAAAAGCCCCCCGGCGGCGGTTCTGCTTCGCGAGGCGGCCGGCATCGCCAAGGGCAGCGGTGTGCCGAACAAGGAGAAAGTCGGCAAGGTGACCTGGTCGCAGATCCGGACGATCAGCGAACGCAAGAAGAAGGACCTCAACGCATTTGACCCCGCCCATGCCGATCGCATCATCGCCGGTACCGCCCGGTCGATGGGCATCGAAGTGGTGGAGGGTTAGTGCCGTAGCGACGTGGGAGAGGCGGCTGCGATCTGACCACGGATCGGCCGCCCGTGCGAATGGTTTCAGTGGGAGGCAGACATGCCGCATTCGAGCGTGGTGTACAAAGAGCAGGTGGCCAAGCTCGGGGATCGCAACGTCAAGCGATCGATCCCCGATGCCGTTAAGCTCCTCAAAGAGATGGCCGCGGTCAAGGTCAAGAAGAACTACAAGGGAGCCCGCACCCGGAAGGGTTTCGACCAGACCATCGAGCTGGTCATGTGGCTGGGCATCGATCCCAAGCAGGCCGACCAGATGGTCCGCGGGTCGATCTCGCTGCCCAAGGGTATCGGCAAGACCAAAAAGGTCATTGCCTTCTGTCCCGATGAGCTGGCCAATGACGCCAAGGCTGCAGGAGCGATCGAGGCCGGGGCCGACGACCTGATCAAGAAGGTCAGCGATGGATGGGCCGACTTCGACGTGGCCGTCGCCCACCCCGCCGTGATGGGCAAGGTCGGCAAGTTGGGCCGCGTGCTCGGCCCGCAGGGCAAGATGCCCTCGCCGAAGTCCGGCACCGTGACGCCCGATATCGTCCAGGCAGTCAGGGAATATGGAGCTGGCAAACTCGAGTACCGCAACGACGCCGGCGGCAATGTCCACGCCATTGTGGGTAAGGCGAGCTTCAGCCCCGAGGATCTGGTGGCCAACATCGAGCGGTTCGTCGATCACATCCGCAAGACGAAACCCCCGGCGGCCAAGGGCCAGTTCATCAAGCGGGTGTGTGTCTCGGGAACCATGACCCCGTCGGTGGCGTTGGACATCAGTTGAGACCTCTGGACAAGGTGTGAATAAGCGATGAGTAAACCAATCAAAGACCTGATGACCCAGGAATACCGTCACCGGTATGGGAACCTGGACGGGGCGTGCATCGTGAGCGTGATCGGCCTCGATGCCATCGCGACCAACAAGCTCCGAGGCGAACTGCGCGCTAAGAACCTGCGCCTGCAGGTGGTCAAGAACAGTCTGGCCAAGCGAGCCTTCGGCGATACCGCCCTGGCGCCGATCAATGCCGCCCTCAAGGGCCCGTGTGCCCTGGTCACCGGCGGCGAATCCGTGATCGACGCGGCCAAAGCCCTGGTCGGCCTCAAGAAGAACTATCCCAAAATGGAACTGCTGGTCGGCGTTCTCGACGGCGACAGCGAACTCGTCGGCGTCGAACAACTCGCCATCATGAAGAGTCGAACGGAGACCCTGGCGGATCTGGCCGGCCTGATTCGGAGCCCTGGCGGCCGGCTGGCTGGTTGCCTGCTGGGAGGTGGTCGCATCGCCGGCTGCCTCAAGGCCCTGATCGAGAAGGCGGAGAAGGCTGCACCCGCCGAAGCCGCGCCTTCAGAGAACTGATCGGGCTTTCGGCAAAGCTGGTGGGTTCGGAGCCTGGTTGTGCCTCCGAGGGTTTGGGTCCTGGATGTGGACGACAAGGTAGCGGTCGACGACCGCCGCAGATTGGTCCGGTGCACCGGATTAAATAGGCGTCAGTGGGACGCCACCTATCAGGCGGGCTTGTTCGTATCGCCTGGAAATACGAGGAGTTAGGTACAATGTCGGATGCCCCCGCAAAAACGTTCAGCGCCGAGACGAAGGACCTGGCGGCGAAGCTGGTTGGTTTGACACTCAAGCAGGCCCAAGAACTGGTGGACTGCCTGAAGCAAGATCATGGCATCGAGCCCGCAGGCGGCGGGGCGGTGATGATGGCTCCCGCAGCGGCGGGCGGCGGAGCGGCCGCAGCCCCCGCCGAGGAGAAGACCTCCTTCGACGTGATCCTCAAGAGCGGCGGCGAGAAGAAGATCAACGTGATCAAGGTTGTTCGTGCGGCCACCAACCTCGGCTTGAAGGAAGCCAAGGATCTGGTCGAGGGCGCCCCGAAGACGGTCAAGGAAGGCTTGCCCAAGGACGAGGCCGAGAAGCTGAGGAAGGAGCTCGAAGAGGCTGGAGCCGCCGTTGAGATCAAGTGAGTACCCTAACGCGAATCCGGCCGCGAGGTGACCCCTCGCGGTCCGGACCGCGACATTCGTCTCCGTCGCCCGGAAGGGCGGCGGGCAGGAGTTCAAACTCCTGCGACTGGGCTTGGGAGACCGAGCCTGCTCGCACGAGCTTGAACCGTCCCTCCTCCCGCGGAGCGTGATCGGCTGGCGCGTCGGCCCAACGGAGGCCGGCGGCAGGACCACCAGTCGAACAGATGGCTCCGCGTCGGATTCCGTCCTGATGGTGACCCTCGCAGGAAAGGAACCATGGGTATGCTGAACTTGAAGCATGTTCGGAGTTTCGGTCGCTTGGGCGACTCCCTCCCCATCCCTCCCCTGACGGAAATCCAGACGCAGTCCTACGCGCGGTTTCTTCAGGCAGAGGTGGAGCCCGGCAAACGCAAAGCCGAAGGGCTCGAGGCGCTGTTGCGGGAAGTGTTTCCGATCGAGAGCTATGACGGAAACATGTCACTCCAGTACGTTTCTTATGAGTTGGGCAAACCACGATATACCCCCGACGAGTGCCGCCAACTCCGTTTGACCTACGGCATGCCGTTCCGGGTACGGGTCCGCCTCACCCGGAAGAACACCGACGTCATGACCGAAGACGCCATCTACCTGGGCGAAATCCCCATTATGATGGGCGGTGGTGAGTTCATCATCAACGGCGCGGAGCGGGTCATCGTCAACCAGCTTCACCGCTCACCGGGCGTGGACTTCGTCAAGGTCCAGGCCGAGGGCGACCGAGCCCTGCACGCCTGCCGCATCATCCCCGAACGCGGGAGCTGGATCGAGATCGTGGTCACCAAGCGCGACCTGCTGGCCGTTCGCATCGACCAGTCTGCGAAGATCCCCGCGACCACGCTGTTGCGGGCCATGGACGACAAGTACGGCTCCAACGAGGCCATCGTCAAGGCGTTCTATGGCGACAAGATCCGCAATGCTCGCCCCGCTTCGCTCAAGCCGGAGATGTACGTGGTGAGCGACATCGTGGACGACGAGTCCGGCGATGTGCTGGTCAAGGGCGGCTGCCAGATTGGCGACGCGATCGGGCGCATTCAGAAGATGGGTCTCAAAAGCGTGGCGGTCATCGAGAACGTCTCCGATCCGCTGGTCCTGAACACCATGGCCGAAGACGGCTGCAGCGACTACGAAGGCGCGTTGCTCCGGGTCTACGCGAAGCTCCGGCCGGGCAACCCCCCGCAGAAGGAGAAGGCCGAGAAGCTGCTCCACGAAAAATTCTTCGACGAGAACCGCTATCGCCTCGGGCGGGTCGGCCGATTCCGTCTCAACCGCAAGTTCAACCAGGACGTCGCCGAGACAGAGATGACTTTGCGGGTCGAGGATTTCGTCAACTCGCTGAAGTACCTGCTGCTGCTGCGGAGCGGCGAGGCATCCTACGAGGTCGATGACATCGACCACCTGGGCAACCGCCGCCTTCGGACCATCGACGAGCTGGCTGCCGACGAGATGCGCAAGGGATTCCTCAAGCTCCGCCGCACGGTCCAGGAGCGCATGAGCCTCAAGGACCCCGAGACCATCGAGAAAATCGCCGAGCTGGTGAACTCGAAGAGCATCTCGTCAAGCATCGAGTTCTTCTTCGGCCGGGGCGAACTGTCCCAGGTTGTGGACCAGACCAACCCGCTCAGCCAGCTCACCCACGAGCGGCGTCTGAGTGCGTTGGGCCCGGGTGGTCTGAACCGAAAGCGAGCGGGATTTGAAGTCCGCGACGTACATATCAGCCACTACGGCCGGATTTGCCCGATCGAGACGCCGGAAGGCACGAACATCGGTCTCATCGCTTCACTGAGCATCTACAGCACCATCGACGAGTACGGCTTCCTGGTCACCCCTTACCGCAAGGTCAGCCGGGGCAAGGTCAACGGCGAGACGGCCATGCTCCGGGCCGACGAAGAGATGATGACCGTGTTGGCCCCGCCGGAGGTGGCTGATCCCCAGACCGGAAAGCTCCACGATGGCGCGTCGCTCGCCCGGATCAAGGGCGACTTGGCCATGGCCGACGCCAAGCAGATCGAGTACGTGGATATCTCCCCGAAGCAGACCGTGGGCGTGTCCGCCTCGCTCATCCCGTTTCTCGAGCACGACGATGCCAACCGTGCCCTGATGGGTTCGAACATGCAACGCCAGGCGGTGCCCCTGCTGCGTGCCGAGCCGCCAATCGTGGCGACCGGCATGGAGAAGGAGGTTCCGCTGAACAGCGGCATGGTGATCCGGACCCGCAAGGGCGGCACCGTAACCGCAGTGGATGCCAAGCGGATCGAGATCGACGGGACCGAGGAGTATGTGCTCCGCAAGTTCCAGGGTCTCAACGAGCGCACTTGCCTGAACCAGAAGCCGCTGGCCAAGCTCGGCCAGAAGGTCGAGAAGGGCCAGATCATCGCTGACGGGCCGGCCTGCAAGAACGGCGAGCTGGCCCTGGGACGGAACGTACTCGTCGGCTTCATGACCTACGACGGGTACAACTTCGAAGACGCCATCCTGATTAGCGAACGGCTGCTCAAGGACGACGTGTTCACCAGCATCCACATCGACGAGTATGACATCGAGATCCGAGAGACCAAGCTGGGCCGCGAGGAGTTCACCCGGGATATCCCCAACGTCTCCGAGCGGGCCCTGGCCAACCTGGACGAGAACGGCATCGTCCGGATCGGCACCCGCGTCGGACCAGGCGACATCCTGGTCGGCAAGGTGAGCCCCAAGAGTAAGAGTGAACTGTCGCCCGAGGAGAAACTCCTGCACGCGATCTTCGGCCGGGCGGGCGAGGACGTGAAAAACGACTCCCTCGAACTGCCCGCCGGCGAGGAAGGGGTAGTCATCGACACCAAGTGGTTCAGCCGTCGGACCCACCTGACCGACGAGCAGAAGAAGCAGCTGCAGAAACAGATGCGCGACTATCGCAAGGTTCAGGACGACAAGGTGGTGGACATCTTCCGCAAGATGTGCGCCGAGGTCGAGCGATCCACCGGCCAGGTGATGGTCGACCCCGCCACCAAGCAGAAGGTCGGCCACTCGGAATCCAACGAGGTCATCATGGAGCAGGTGGACAGCTTCACCACCCAGATGGCCGGTGGCGACGTCAAGTGGCTCAAGTCGGCGTCTGCCAGGGCCGAGGCCCAGAAGATCATCGATCGCTACTGGCCGCGCGTCCTGGAGATCATCGAGGAGCGCGACCGCAAGCTCGCTCAGATGAAGCGCGGCGATGAGCTGCCGTCCGGCGTGCTCGAGATGGTCAAGGTCTACGTGGCCACCAAGCGGCACCTGGGCGTCGGGGACAAGATGGCCGGTCGCCACGGTAACAAGGGCGTGATCGCCCGCATCCTCCCCGAGGAGGACATGCCCTTCCTCGAGGACGGCATCCCGGTGGATATCCTCCTGAATCCGCTGGGCGTGCCTTCGCGTATGAACGTCGGCCAGATCCTCGAGACCCATCTGGGCTGGGCGGCCGCGATCCTCGGTTTCCAGGCCGTGACCCCGGTGTTCGACGGGGCCAAGGAGAAGGAAATCCTCGAGAGCGTCAAGGAAGCCAATCAGCGGGTCAGGGAACGCCGCGAGCAGAAAGAGGCCATCCAGAAGGCCGGCGACACCCGCGAAGTGATGGTCGAAATGCCTCGCGATCACAAGGTCCGGCTCTATGACGGCCGCACCGGCGAGCCGTTCGATCGCCCGGTCACGGTGGGCCTGATCTACATGATGAAACTGCACCACTTGGTGGATGACAAGATCCACGCCCGCTCCACGGGCCCGTACTCGCTGATCACCCAGCAGCCGCTGGGCGGCAAGGCTCGCACGGGCGGCCAGCGCTTCGGCGAGATGGAAGTCTGGGGTCTGGAAGCCTACGGCGCCGCCTACGTGCTCCAGGAACTGCTGACCGTCAAGAGCGACGACGTTGAAGGTCGTACCAAGATCTACGAGTCGATGGTCAAGGGTACCAATACGCTCGAAGCGGGTACACCCGTGTCGTTCGACGTGCTCTGCAACGAGATCAAAGGGCTGGGCATGAATATCCAGCTCGAGAAGAAACACCTGATCTGACGGTTCATTCAGCGAAGCGGCGTGTGAGCGGACAAAACGGTTCTTGTTGAGACAAAGGACCCTCAAGCCATGGCAGATAACGTTTACGATCGAATCAACGACTACGGCAGTGTCAAGATCTCGCTGGCGTCGCCCAATGACATCCGGAGCTGGTCGTTCGGCGAGGTCAAGAAGCCGGAGACCATCAACTACCGAACCTACCGGCCGGAGAAGGATGGGTTGTTCTGCGAGCGGATCTTCGGGCCGGAGCGCGACTGGGAATGCGCCTGCGGCAAGTACAAGGGCACCAAGCACAAAGGCATCATCTGCGATCGCTGCGGCGTCAAGGTCACCCACTCGCGCGTGCGGCGCAAGCGGATGGGGCACATCAACCTGGCCGCCCCCGTCGTCCACATTTGGTTCTTCAAGGCCATGCCCAGCCGTCTGGGCGCCTTGCTGGACATGAAGACCAGCGATCTGGAGAAGGTGATCTACTTCCAGGACTATATGGTCGTCGATCCGCTGGATTCGCCGCTCAAGCCTCGCCAACTGCTCAAGGAGGAGGAGTACCGGGCGGCCCGCGAGAAGTACGGCGATCACGGGTTCGTCGCCGAGACCGGCGCCGAGGCGGTCAAACACCTGCTCCAGCACCTCGATCTGGCCAAGACCGCCGAGGAACTGCGCGAGGAGCTGGCCCATACCAACAGCAAGCAGCGGATCAAGGATCTCAGCAAACGGCTGAAGATCGTTGAGAACCTCCGCAAGAGCGGCAACGATCCCGAGTGGATGGTCATGGAGGTCATCCCGGTCATTCCGCCGGACCTCCGCCCCCTCGTCCTCCTGGAGAGCGGAAACTTCGCCACCAGCGACCTCAACGACCTCTACCGCCGGATCATCAACCGCAACAACCGGCTTAAGAAACTGGTCGATCTCAACGCTCCGGAAGTCATCATCCGCAACGAGAAGCGAATGCTCCAGCAGGCGGTCGACGCCCTGTTCGACAACGGCCGGTGCCGACGGGCTGTCCTGGGCAGCAGCAACCGCCCGCTGAAGTCGCTGACCGACATGATCAAGGGCAAGCAGGGGCGGTTCCGCGAGAACCTGCTCGGCAAACGCGTGGACTACTCCGCTCGGTCGGTCATCGTGGTCGGGCCGGAGCTCAAGCTCCACCAGTGCGGTCTGCCCAAGAAGATCGCTCTCGAACTGTATCAGCCATTCATCATCCGCAAGCTCAAGGACCGCGGCTTGGCCGATACCATCAAGAGCGCCAAGAAGATGCTCGAGCGCCGCGACCAGGACATCTGGGATATCCTCGAGGAAGTCATCATCAACCACCCGGTACTGCTCAACCGTGCACCGACCCTCCACCGAATGGGTATCCAGGCGTTCGAGCCGACCCTGGTCGAAGGAAACGCCATCCGCATTCACCCTCTGGTCTGCAAGGGCTTCAACGCCGACTTCGACGGCGATCAGATGGCCGTCCACCTGCCCCTGTCGATCGAGGCCCAGGCGGAGGCCCACGTGCTGATGCTGTCCACCAACAACATCTTCAGCCCGGCCAACGGCAGCCCCATCATGTCCCCGTCCCAGGATATCGTGATGGGGATCTTCTACCTGACACTGGATTACAGCGCTGGCAAAGAAGACCCCCGGCGCAAGCCGCGGTTCTTCAGCACGGCCCATGAGGCCATGATGGCCTATGATCAGCGCAAGATCGGCATCCATGAGAAGATCTTGTGCCGTGTCGACCGCAAGCAGTCGATCACCGCGCAGACCGCCGGAGCCCAGCCCGTGCCGTCCAATGGCATCGTCGAAACCACCGTCGGCCGGCTGATCTTCAACGACATCCTGCCGGCGGCCATGCCAATGTACAACTACCCGCTCAGCCAGAAGGGCTGCGGCCGGGTCATCGCCGACTGCTACCACCAGCTCGGCCGGTCCGCGACCATCGATCTGCTTGACCAGATCAAGAACATCGGCTTCCGCTGGAGCACCCTGGCGGGCCTGTCCATCGGCATCCACGACCTCCGGGTGCCCGCGGCCAAGGGCAAAATCATCGCCGCCGCCCAGAAGATCGTCGACCGTACCGAGCGGGAGTTCAAGCAGGGCTCCATCACCCAGCTCGAGCGACACAACAAGCTGGTCGACGTATGGGTCCACGCCCGCGAGCAGGTCACCAAGGAAATGATGAAGGAGCTGAAGCACGACCGCCGCGACGAGCAGGGAAGCTACATCCTGGAGAACGTCGAGGGCGGCACCTGCTACCTGAACCCGATCTTCCTCATGACCGACTCGGGCGCTCGCGGCTCGGTGGACCAGATCCGCCAGCTGGCCGGCATGCGCGCCCTCATGGCCAAGCCGTCAGGCGAGATCATCGAGACGCCGATCAAGTCCAATTTCCGCGAGGGCCTGACGGTGCTCGAGTACTTCAGCTCGACGCACGGGGCCCGTAAGGGCTTGGCCGATACCGCGCTCAAGACCGCCGACTCCGGCTACCTGACCCGCAAGCTCGCCGACGTCGGTCAGAACGTCATCGTCAACCATCTGGACTGCAGCACGATCAACGGCGTCACCAAGGGTGCGATCTACAAGGGCGAGGAGATCGCCGTTCCGCTCCGCGAGAGCATCGTTGGCCGCTGCGCCCGCGACGCGATCCGCAATCCGATCACCGACCGACTGATCGTCGACGAGAACGAGATCATCACTCGCGAGATTGCCACCCAAATCGAGAAGCTCGGCCTCGACACCATCCGCGTGCGCAGCCCACTCACCTGCGAGAGCCCGCGAGGCGTCTGCGCTCGCTGCTACGGCGTGGACCTCTCCACGAATGTCCTGGTCGAAGAAGGCCTGGCAGTCGGCATCATCGCCGCTCAGTCGATCGGCGAGCCCGGTACTCAGCTCACCATGCGTACGTTCCACACCGGTGGCGTGGCCACCCGTGCGGTCGTCGAGAGCGAGATCCGCAACGCCCAGGCCGGCCGGATCAGCTTCGCCGAGCTGTTTGCGGTCGAAGTGCCTTCCAAGGAGCCGGGCGGTGCCTCGCGCATCGTTGCTCTCAAACGCAACGGCGAGATCATCGTGCTGGACGCCAAGAACCGGGAACTCGAGCGCTACAAAGTGCCTTATGGCGCCGAGATCCTCGTGCGTGACGGCCAGGAAGTCGCCGCCCGCACCCAGTTGGCGACCTGGGATCCGCACCTCACTCCCACCCTGGCCGAGAAGGCCGGTCTGGTCCGCTTCAGCGATATCACCGAGGGAGAGACCGTTCGCATGGAGCAGGAGCGGGAAGGGGCCAAGTACGTGGTCATCGAGCACAAGGGAGAGAAGCACCCGCAGATCGTGATCGAGGACCGCGAGGGCAACGTGCTCGACTACCACTACCTGCCCGCCAAAGCCCGTATCGAGGTCAAGGAGGGCGATTCCATTGTCCCGGGTATGCTGCTCGCCCGGCAGCCGCGGGCGATGGGCGGCACCCAGGACATCACCGGTGGTCTGCCCCGGGTCACCGAGATCTTCGAAGCCCGCAAGCCCAAAGAGCCCGCGGTGATGGCCGAGATCTCCGGTGTGGTCGAGATCCATGCCGACAAGCGCCGCGGTAAGATGACCATCGTCATTAAGAGCGACGGCGGGATGACCAAGGAACACCATGTCCCCCAAGACAAGATGCTCCTGGTGCACGGCTCGGACCGCGTCGAGGCCGGCGACCCGCTGGTCGACGGCCCGCTCGTCCCCCACGACATCCTGCGGATCAAGGGCGAGGAGGCCCTCTATGTCTACCTGCTCAACGAGGTGCAGGCCGTCTACCGCAGCCAGAACGTGACCATCAACGATAAGCACATCGAGATCATCCTCCGCCAGATGCTCCGGAAGGTGAAGATCGAGTCGCCGGGCGACACGAACTTCCTGCCCAGCGAAGTCGTCGACAAGTTCCGGTTCCGAGCCGAGAACGACCGGATCGAGAACAGTATCAAGATCAAGGACCCGGGCGACAGCGGCCTGGCCGCCGGTACGGTCGTCACCCGCGAAGACTTCGATGCGGCCGTCGCCAAGTGCGAGGAGGCCGCCGGAACGCCGCCAACCAAGGACCGAAAACCTCGCCGGGCGACGGCGACCACCCTCCTCCTGGGGATCACCAAGGCGTCACTGGGTAGCGAGTCGTTCATCTCCGCGGCCTCCTTCCAGGAAACCACCAAGGTGCTGACCGAGGCCGCAATCAGCGGAGCGACCGATACCCTGCTGGGTCTGAAGGAAAACGTCATCCTGGGCCACCTGATCCCGGCAGGAACGGCTTTCAAGAAACACTTGAACTTGCGCGTGAAGCACCTGGCCGAGCCCATTCCCGAGAAGGAACTGGCCCCGGCCGAGGCCCACGCCATGATGGCCGAGGCCACCGCCGCCGCCGCCGACTTGGCGTCCGGTACCTTGGCCGCAACCCCAGTCAACGTGCCGGTGACGGCCGCCGAGGGACAAGCACCCCAGAGCGGTTCGCAGGAGTAGTATTCGACCCGAGTTTCGGGTATCCTAGCCAGGCTGTGCCGGACGGATGTACCGGCAGCGCATGAAAACGAGGAAACGAATGCCGACCATCAATCAGCTTGTTCGAGTGGGTCGCGAGAAGCAGGCCCGCAAGTCCAAGGTTCGTGATCTGGAGCAGAGCCCCCAGAAGCGGGGCGTGTGTCTGCTCGTCAAGACCCAGACGCCTAAGAAACCAAACTCGGCCCTCCGCAAAGTGGCCCGTGTTCGTTTGACCAACGGCAAGGAAGTCACTGCGTATATCCCGGGCATCGACCACAACCTCCAGGAGCACTCCATTGTACTTGTGCGGGGAGGTCGTGTCCGCGATCTTCCCGGCGTCCGCTACCACATCATCCGCGGTACGTTGGATTGCGCCGGCGTGGGCGGAGACAAGGAGAACCGGCCCCGGAATCGCAGCCGCAGCAAGTACGGCGTGAAGCGCCGCAAATGATCTTCCTGCGAGCCGCCGGGCATCTGCGGCTTCACTGATCGTCCACACCGGCCCTTGGCCGGCAACGAGCAGAGCAAAAGGCCGTGGCCTCGCAGAAGGCTACGGCCCTTTGTGTTTCTTGACCGGCAGACCCAAGGCGGTCCCCGCATGGCTGCCGTGGTCAGGGGGTGATCTCCCGATGACGATGCCCGGATTTTTTCTGGATCGGCTTGGCACTCTCGGCCGATTGAAGCGTATAATAGAAGTGACTACGGTGCTCGTTGGCCTGCTCCAGAGTCCGGGCGGCGATCCAAAGGCATCGCACCGGCGGAGAATGGTCCAACGCCGCATCAACCTTGATCAAGGGGCATCGGTGTCCTCGCCGGCATGCCTGGCGAGGCTGGACCAAGCCCGGCGACACGCGTCGAGTCTGGATGGCGACAGCCGGATGGCGGGTGACCCGGGATGCCTAGTCCAGAGAGGAGGTGACCCAGTGTCTTGTCGCATAGGTGAGCTGCCATAACGCAGCAGGGTACTGCTGCTTCTGGCAGCTACGCGAAAACTGTTTGTCGATAACAAAGACCCCGCGGCTGGTTCCCGGCCGCGGGGTCGTTTTGCGCACCAAGCATGTTTGGCAACTCGGAGGCGCGATTCGGGCTGAGTTGGTCGTCAAGTCCAGCGTCGCGTAGTTCATCACCCGACGGCCGAAACTCAAGGTCAATGAGGCCAAAAGTACGGCCCTGGGACCACAGATTCCTGGCGTTCAGCTTCACCAGAGAGCGGGAGCCCGAGCGGCGGATCGCGCCGATGGCTCGCCAGCAGTTCAAGGAGCGGATTCGAGACCCGTATGCATGGTGGTGTGACAGGGACAGCCCGCAAGGGCCTACCTGTGTCGATCGATTGACCCCCCCACGGCCACCCACTATGCTCTTCCCGGACAAACGGGGCTGGACGGGATGTCTCGGGCTGTCGCGCGGTCAGCCCTTCCTGGGTGCCGGAGACCAGCCCTGCTTCAGGCATGGACCCGGAGGTCGACATCAAGTTCCTTCGCGGCCAATGCCGCATCCCGTGTCTGGAGCTCGAACTTCATGCGTATTGCACTCATCAATCCCGTTGCCCGGCGTTGCCAGGGTTACCACACCATGGGAAGCAAGATCCCACAACTGGGTCTTCAGGTCCTGGCCCGGCTCGTCCCTGAGCCTCATACCGTCGATCTGATCGACGAAATCTTCGGCTTCGAAGCCACGGATCGCCGGATTCGCCGAGGTCAGTACGATCTGGTCGGGGTCACCAGCTACTCCAGCGGGGCCACGCGTGCCTACGAGATCGCCGCCCAGTGCCGCAACGAGGGAATCAAGACCATCATGGGCGGGCCCCATGCCTCGGCCGTCCCGGACGAGGCTGCCCGTTCTTTCGACTCCGTCGCGATCGGCGAATGTGACGACATCTGGCCCGCAATCATCGCCGATGCCGAGAAGGGAGCACTCAAAACCCGCTACATCGGCCACATCGTCGAGGTCAACCGGCCGGGCATCGGCCACGCGAGCCAACACCTCCAGCCGATCAACGGTCGCTACGACGTGGCCAGTATCCAGACATCCCGGGGCTGTCCCGTCGGCTGCGAGTACTGCAGCGTGACCAAGTTCAACGGGCCCGCGATCCGTCGCCGCCCGATCGAGGAGATTCTCGAGGAATGGAACGAGACCCCCCGCCGGTTCATCTTCGTCACCGACGACAACTTCTTCGGGGTCGGCCCCAAACACGCGGAGTGGGCCAAACAGCTGCTCGAGCAGATCATCCGCCGGGGCAAGAAGCGACTCTGGTTCAGCCAAACCACGATCAACATGGGCGAGGATGCCGAGGGCCTGCGTCTGGCTTACCGGGCCGGCTGCCGCGGAATGCTCATCGGATTCGAGACCTTCAACCCCGAATCACTCAAGGAGTTCCACAAGGGCATCAACCGCAATAACCTCCTGCGCTACAAGGAGTTGGTCGAGGGTTTCCATCGCGCTGGAATCTCGGTTTTTGGGGCTTTCATCATCGGCGCTGACCAGGACACCGAGGACACCGTGGCCGAGACCGCCGTCCAGTCCGTCAAGCTGGGCATTGATACCATCCAGATCACCAACCTGACACCGCTGCCTGGCACCAAGCTCTACGAGCGATGGATGTCGGAAGGCCGCATCTTCGCCACCCACTACCCCGAAGACTGGGAGCGCTACACCTTCGTCGAAACCGTCTATCATCCCAGGCGCATGACCGCCTCGCGCCTCGATGAGATGATCTACGAGTTGCGCCACGCCGCAGCCAATACCTCCTGGGTGTGGCTTCGCACTCTTAGGACTTGGTGGATGACGCGGAGCCTGACCAGTGCGCTGTTCATTCACGGCATGAACCGGGGCTGGAAGCGGATGGCCAGGATGCAGCTGCCCCGCGACGAGCAGCGATTCGGCTTCACCCCGCGGTCTAACGACCGCACCCGCAAACTCCGTGACGCCTTCCATCTGACTCTGTCCAAGTACCCAACCGCACTGCCGGCCCCGGAAGCGGCCACCGCCTGAGCCCTGGAATCGCCCGGCCTTCACGGGTATAGATAGCCGACGAGTACGCGTATCGGAGGTGACCTGTGGCCCGCATGGTGTACCCTCTCATCCTCCTTGCCGGGCTGGCCGCGGCCGGCTGCCAGACCGGCGCCCCCTTGTTCAACGGCCGCAACCTGGCCGGCTGGACCGAGATCGGCAGCACCGGCGCCTGGACCGCCGAACAGGGGAAGATCCTCAAGTGCAACGGAAAGACGAACAAGTACGCCTGGCTGAGCACCGATCGCAGGTACAGCGACTTCGTGCTCGATCTCGACTGGCGGGTTTCCGATAAGGCCAATTCCGGCATCTTTCTGCGCGTGCCTGATCGTGAAGGCCGTAGTTCAATGAAGGGCTTCGAGATTCAGATCCGCGACGACGCGGTGGATGAGGACCTGACCGACGCCAGCGGGTCCGTGTTCCGGCGGGTGCCCGCCCCGGCCAAGTACGCCAGACCAACCGGTCAATGGAACCACTTCCGGATCACGGTGCATGACCGGCATGTACGCGTCGAGCTGAACGGCCACGTGACCGTGGACACCGGTTTTGACAACGTCCAACCCAGGGCGAAGGACCCACCCATGTCGGCCGTGCCCAACCAGGGTTACATCGGGTTGCAGAACCACGGTACACCGGTCGAGTACCGCAACCTCCGGTTGCGCGAACTGGAATAGAGCCGCCAGCAGCCATGGGCAGAAAGCCGCCATCTCGTGGAGGAGGAGACAAGCGCCGGGTCGATTTCCGTCCCAACCGCCAGCGACCCGGGCGGCGCAAGCAATGGCATCCCCCGGCCGAACACGACACCCGTCACGATCAGGTCACACCGTTCAGCGAGAGCGTCCAGGCCCGGGGTGACCTGTCCCGAAAACGCACCATCATCGAGCAAGGCGGCGATGTCCCGGATGACTCGCTCGCCGAGGGCATCGCCGTCGCGGTCCGCGGGCAGTTCGTCGACGTGGACGATGGACAATGCGTCTGGCCATGCACGGTGCGACGCATCCTCCGCACCATGTCCATCCGCAACCGCCATCCAGTCGTGGCCGGCGACCGCGTCTGGTTCGCTGTCGTGGCCGACAGCCAGGGTCAACTCAAGGAGGGCGTCATCGTTCGGGTGGCCCCGCGCCGGACGTCGCTGACGCGCAGCGACGGCCGGAAAACACATGTCATCGCCGCGAATGTCGATCAGGCGCTCATCGTGAGCTCAATTCGCGAGCCGGTGCTGAAACCGCACCTGATCGACCGGTATCTGGTTGCCTGCCACGCGGGGAATCTCACGGCCATCATCTGTGTGAACAAGTGTGACCTGGACGCGGAGGGCGAAGCGAACGAGATTGTTGACCGCTATCGCCGTCTGGGATATGCCGCGGTCGCCACCAGCGCGGCCACAGGCCATGGGCTGCAGGAAATGCGTGCCCTTCTGGCGGGCAAGGCAACCCTCTTGGCTGGCCAGAGTGGCGTGGGCAAGAGTTCGTTGGTGAACGCGATTCAGCCAAGCCTCAATCTGCCCACGGCCGCCGTCTCCGCCACAACGGAGAAAGGTCGTCACACCACGACAACCGCTGTCTGGCTGAAACTCGATATCGGCGGGGCGGTCATCGATACGCCGGGTATCCGGGCCCTCGACGTGGCCATGATCCCGTTGAACGAGTTGGAGACCCACTTCGTCGAGTTTGTCGATCGCCTGCAGCACTGCCGTTTCCCCAACTGCGTGCATATCCACGAGGAGGGTTGCGCCATCCAAGAGGCCGTCGATGCGGGCGCGGTCGACCCGTCGCGCTATGACAGCTACGTTGAGCTGTTCTATGAGCTGAGCGAGACCCGCAAATCGCGCTACGAATGAGCAGACTACGTCCTCTCGGCGCGGTCTGCTCACTTGGGTCGCATGATCGCCCGGATAGGGCTTCCGTCGGCTCCGGCAATCTTCATCGGCAGGGCGATCAGTTCATATCTCCCGGCAGGAGCGGTGTCGAGGTCCAGCCCTTCGAGGAGGATGATACCGGCGCCGAGCAGAATACGGTGGACCGGGGCGTCCCCCGCGTCGAAGCGGTCAACCGACAGGTAGTCGACGCCCACCAGCGGGGTTCCGATCTCGACCAGTAGGCTGGCGGCGCCAGCGGTAAGGGCGAAGAACTGCCGGTCGAACGTGCTCTTGGACCAGAGCCGGCCGCTCGTCGTCCTCAACAACACACGGTCGCCCGGGGGGATCGACGCCCGGTGGATGTCCTCGGCGGTAACGTCGCGTTCCTGAGCTACATCCACCACGGTGGCGGGTCCGCACAGTCGTTCGAGCGGCAGGGTGGCGACGTCCATGCCGCCATCGATGTAATGCAGCGGTGCATCGACGTGGGTGCCGGCGTGGACGTTGGTGTGGATCTCGCTCAGATTGGCGGTGCTCGGGCCGGTGAGGGTCACAACTCGCCGGAGTTCAAACGCTAGATCGCCGGGCCAATGGACCATGCCCGGCCTCAGCGTGCGGGTAATGTCGATCCAGTTGCCCATGCAGTCACCGGGTTCATCCAGCGATACACGCGTGAATCGTCGCCGGCCCAAGCGGTGCCGAAAACCGTGCCCGGGAACCGGCACTTTTCGGTCCGTGGACACGTTCTCCGTCCGGGACGCTTCCCGGCCCTCGGTTCTCCTCCGCTGCGCTTCGCAGCGGGTCAATGCTCCGTGACGATTTGGACATCAGCTGGGCGCTCACGCGCCTCGAACCTGCGAAGGTACCAGTCGTCGCGGCGGGCGGTCAGGTGTCCGGTGATTCGGCTGCCGTCTTCGCAGGCCAGTTCAAGGCGCAGTTCGCGCACCGCCTCCGCCGCAGTCGACTCACCTCTCACTCCGATGGTTCCGCTGGTGACCAGGGCCAGGCCGGCATAGTCGCCGCGGGTCTGAATGAAGAAACCCCGTGCTGCATTCCTGCCACCCGCAACCGAGGGCTGGCTGCCGGGCGGGACATCCGCGGGCTTGGTATCGCCGCCGTTTTGCACGCCGGTGTCGGCTGGAGCCGTCACGGGGCAGAACGCCGGTTCGACTACACCAGCCGGAATCCGCAAGTAGAGGAGGAAGGTGGGGCGGCCGGTGCTGGCGCCGGGCAAAGGGAATTCAATCAGAACCCGATCCACTTGGCCCCCGGGCGACCAGTACGCTCGGTCGCTGTGCAGTTGGACGCTCTGCTGGCGGCCGGCGAGCTGAGGCTGTACCAGCTGCAGTTCCGCGGCCGGCCCGCAACCCGTCAGGGATGTGAGCCCGCCAGCGACCATGAGTGATAAAACGCGCAAACCAGCGGTCAGCCTGGCAAAAACCTCACGCATGACCGGGATTGTAAACACGCCGCCCTTCTTCGCCAATGCCGGGATTCGCCCTTGCTTGCCAGGCGGTCCTCGAGCCTGCACAATAGTCTTCCCGTTGAGGGTTCGGTTGCCGCAACCCCGGTGACTCTTTCTGGTTGGAGACAGACGATGAAGTGCATTCTGACGTTGCTTGGTGTGGTGTCCGGTTCACTGGTCCTGAACGTAGCCTCGGTTCTGGCCGCTCCGGCTGTGGGCCGATGGAACATCGTGATCGGTGACGGCCAACCGAGCGGATACTGCTGGATCGAGATTCTGGCCGACGGCGACAAGTTCAAGGCGAGCTTCCAGCCTGAGGCAGGTGGCTGCCACGAGATCGAGCCGCCCAAGGTCGAGGGCGACAAGGTCACGTTCAAGGCCGGCTGGACCTACACCGGCACGGTCAAAGGCAACACGATGACCGGCGAGCGAGTCAACGGCAATAACAGACAGAAGTTCTCCGCCAAACGATGGGTGCCCATGCTCAACGTCAAGGGCGATTGGAGCCTGAAAGTCGAAGGCTCAACCGAGATGAGGACCCTGACCCTCGGGGCGGAGAACGGCAAGATCAGCGGCAGCCTGACCGGCGACAAGAAAGACAAGATCTGGGATGTAAAGATGATCCGGGGTACGCTGACCTTCAAGGTCGCGGAGTCACTCTATCGGATGGTGGTCAAAGGCGACATCATGGAGGGCGAAGTGACCACGGACGGAAAAACCACTCGGCTGGTCGCCACCCGCACGCGCAAGTACGGCGATCCCATCGAGTTGTTCAACGGCAAAAACACCGACGGCTGGAAGCCGCTGGGCGATCCCAAGGACTTCAAGTGGGAAGTCAAGAAGGAAGGGAACGATTCGATCCTGTGGACCTCGGGAGGTGCCAACATCGTCAGCGAGCAGAAGTTCGGCGACTTCAAGCTCCACGTCGAGTTCCGCGTTCCGCAGCACGGCAACAGCGGCGTCTACCTCCGCGGCCGGTACGAGATCCAGGTGGCCGACAGTCAAGGCGGCCCACCCAGCGGCGGTGGCAGCGGAGCGATCTATGAACGCATCCTCCCCTCCAAGAACGTCTGCAAGGCGGCAGGTGAATGGCAGACCTACGACGTCACGCTCAGCGGCCAGTACGTGACTCTGGTCTTCAATGGGGAGAAAGTGATCGACAACGTCGAAATACCGGGAATGACCGGCGGGGCCATCGACAACAACGATCTCGAGCCCGGCCCAATCTACCTTCAGGGCGACCACGGCAAGATCGAGTACCGCAAGATCACGATCACCCCGGCCAAGTAGGTTCGAGCACGGTCCGGATCAGGATTCCACGGGGCAGGAAGACCCCCATTCCTGCCCCGTCTATCTGTGCGGATCGTAATGTGGCCGCCGCGCCCACAACCGCGATGACGCGGAACAGATCGTCCGTAAGACATTTCTAATAAAAGAGTTATAGTTTTATTCACCAAAAACGCGAAAAACGGCTACCCTAACAGTTGCCAAACATCCGATCTGCAGTATACTTGGGCCCGCGACCAGAAGATGTTGGAGGATGGTGGGCTCTCTGAGCGAGGAGTGATGGGCATGAATGAGGAGATGAACACAAAACGAAGCCAGGCCCTCGATCGCGCCCTGCAGCAGATCGAGAAGAGCTTCGGCAAGGGCGCAATCATGAAGCTCGACGCCGAGGTTCCCGTGGTGACCGACGCGTTGAGTACCGGCGCTCTGTCGCTGGATCTGGCTTTGGGAGGCCTGGGAATCCCACGGGGACGAATCGTGGAGATGTTCGGCCCGGAGTCAAGCGGCAAGACGACCTTGGCCCTGCACGTCGCCGCCTCGGCTCAGCGGGAGGGCGGTGTGGCCGCGGTCGTCGACGCCGAACATGCCTTGGATCCAACCTGGGCCAAGAAATGTGGCGTCAAGCTCGAGGAGTTGTTGTTGAGTCAGCCGGACAGCGGCGAACAGGCCCTCGACATCGTCGAGATGCTGGTACGCTCCAACGCCGTGGATTGCATTGTGATCGATTCGGTGGCCGCCCTGGTCCCCAAGGCCGAATTAGAGGGCGAGGCCGGGCAGTCGTTTGTCGGCCTTCAGGCCCGGCTGATGAGCCAGGCCCTCCGCAAGCTGACCGGCCTGGTCGCCAAGAGCCGCTGCGTGGTCATCTTCATCAATCAGCTTCGCGAGAAGATCGGCGTCACCTTCGGCAATCCGGAGACCACGCCCGGCGGGCGAGCTCTCAAGTTCTACTCGTCCATCCGACTGGACATTCGTCGCGTGACCACGATCAAGGAAGGCGAAGAATCCGTTGGCAATCACGTCCGGGCCAAGGTGGTGAAGAACAAAGTGGCCGCCCCGTTCAAGGCCGCCGAGTTCGACATCATGTTCAGCGGCGGCATCAGCCGAGAAGGCGACTTGATCGACCTGGCGATCGCCGAAGGCTTGGTCGACAAGACCGGCGCGTGGTTCAACTACGGTTCGATCCGCCTTGGCCAGGGTCGCGAGAACAGCAAGCAGTTCCTGCACGACAATCCGAAGCTGTTCGAGGAACTTCGCCAGGCGATCCTGACCAGGCGATTGCCCGAGCTGGCTCGGAAACCCGCGTCCAAGCCGGAGGCGAGAAGCGACTTGAAAGCCTCCGCCAAGTCGGAGGGCAAGAGCGAAAGCAGGCCGGAGCCCAAGTCCGCCGCCGATGCCAAAGGCAAACCAGTTCCTGCCAAGAAGCCCGCCGGGAAAAAGTAGGGCGGAGGATGAGCGGGCGGGACAATCCCACGAAGACTCAATCGGGTCCGGCACGCCCGCACTCACACAGCCTCCTGAACCCGCAACTCGTGCGGCCGTCGCTGGAGAAACCGGCGGCCACGCCTTGCGATCACGGCCCCGTCTGAGCGTCATGAACGGCCGCTCTGGACTCCCGGGAGGAGGCCTGTCCTCGGAACACCATCGCCAAACGGCCGTCGTCAGATCGTTGAAGCCAGCCGAAAGCGGGCCAACAAGAGCTACCCACGGCACCTCCAGACCCTATGGCACTCCTGGTACGCCGCCGTTAGAATGCCCGCGTTCACAGGCCAAGTTGTCAATCTAGGTAAGGAGAGTACGTTCGATGTACAAAGTCGTACTGCTGCGACACGGTGAGAGTGACTGGAACAAGCAGAACCGCTTCACCGGTTGGACGGACGTGGACCTGTCCGAAGTCGGCATCAGGGAGGCCACCGAAGCCGGCGCGGTGCTCAAAAAGGAAGGCTACACGTTCGACGTGGCCTACACCTCGGTCCTCAAGCGGGCCATTCGCACGCTTTGGATGACCCTCGACCAGATGGATCTGATGTGGATTCCGGCCTACCGCTCTTGGCGGCTCAACGAGCGGCACTACGGCGCCCTTCAGGGCCTGAACAAGGCCGAGACGGCCGCTAAGTTCGGCGAAGACCAGGTCAAGATCTGGCGCCGCTCGTATGATACGCCGCCACCGCCGCTAGAGAAGACCGATCCCCGGTACCCCGGCGCCGACCGCCGGTACGCGGACCTGACCGAGGGCGCCCTGCCGCTCACCGAGTGTCTCAAGGATACCGTCGCCCGGTTCCTGCCCTATTGGCATGACGTCATCGCTCCGACAGTCAGACTCGGCAAGAGGGTACTTATCGCCGCCCACGGCAACAGCCTCCGGGCCCTGGTCAAGTACCTGGATAACATCAGCGATCAGGCCATCGTCGAGCTGAACATTCCGACCGGCATGCCCCTGGTCTACGAGCTGGACAAGGAACTCAAGCCGATCAAGAGCTACTATCTCGGCGACCCCGACAAGGTGAAGGCCGCAATGGCCGCCGTAGCCGCCCAGGGCAAGGTCAAGAAGTAGCCGCGCAGTCTGCCTCGGCCTCGGGATCTCTCGAGGGCCCGGCTCTGGACGTGCTGCCGTATGAACGCGCCGATGGCTCGGCGTTGGGCGCGTCTCTTCGGAGCTCGTTTCGGCTGCCCGCTGGGGGGCTTCGTTGTCGCGGGGTCCGGTTGGGGTGGCGGAGCATCACGGATACAAATGGGGCGCCAGATGAGCTGTCCCCAGCGAGTGTACGACCCGCTGGTTTCGGGAAGGCCCTCCATTTGTCCGCAAGTCCCGGACGATCCGGGGCCGTTGCTCCTGCCTTCTTCGACCTGGATACTCGCCCGGCTCGTCTGCGGTCCTGCTAGCAGCTTGCATGCCCGAGGAATTGGATTATAATACCTATGGGCGTGAAGAGCGTAACTTCTTGTCGGACAACAGCCTGCAAACGATCCGACACGTCCGGGTGTGCCCTTGAGTTGGCGCCGGACGTTCCTGAGAAGCTTGGGGAATCGGACCTATGGCCACTCATGTTCACCAGACCGGCTCGGCACCGGCGGGCGAAGCGGAGGATTCCTCTTCGCGACAGATCTTCGTGGTCGCCGCGCCCGGGCGTCAGACCCTGGGCTGGGTGATCGCCGTGCTCCTGGCCGTGATTGCCGCCGCCCTGATTATGCGTCTCGATGACGCCTCTCTACTGCGCTCAAGCTTGGCCCAGTCTACGCCGACAGGCGGTGGGCTGGCGGCTGGCGCTCGGTCGGTCTACGCGTTCACCGGACAACTGGACGGCAAGACCTACGGCCTCTTCATGATGGACGTGGACAGTGGTACGATATGGTGCTACGAGATCGCGAAGGGGCAGGCGGGCATGGGCTCCCATTTGAAGCTCGTGGCGGCTCGAAGCTGGATCTTCGATCGCTACCTGGAGGAGTTCAATGTCGCTGCCCCGACGCCAGCGGAGGTCCGGCAACTGGTCGAGCAGCAGCAGACCAACCGCCCTGGAGCGGCCGGTCCTGGTAATCAGAAGCCGCCCGCGAAACCCTGATCAGATGGCGGCATGGGAATCGAGGATTCCTCAGCGTAAAGGACGGATTATCTATGGCCAATAAGATGTACTACAACCTCGAGGAGGCAACCGCGAAGCTGGGCTGCACCGAGGATCAGTTGCGCGGGATGGTCCGAGCGGGCAGGCTGCGCGAGTTCCGCGATGCCGGCAAGGTGCACTACCGCGTCGACGATGTTGACAGACTGGCCTCTGTCAGCGGCGACAACGTCCAGCTTGAAGGCAGCGGCGAACTGACCTTATCCGTGGAGGACAGCCACGATCTGCCCGCCGCCAAGGGCGATTCCGGTGCGGGCAGGAAAGGCAAGTCCTCAGACAGCAACGCCCCGGTCGACCTGGGCGGCTCAGACAGTGGATTGTTGAGCCTCTCCGGCAGCGGCAGCGGCGAACTGCAGCTGGAGGACAGCGATACGGCCGCTCCGCCCGCCAAGCCCGGAAAGGCCGCCGCCAAGGCCAAGGAGAGCAGCGGTACCGGTGACGCTCTCAGCCTCGAAGAGGTCGACAAGGAAGCCGTCGACGGGATGAAGAAAGACGACACGGTGATCACCAACATCGGGATCAGCGTGTTCGATGACGAGGATCTGGAGATCGCCGTCGACCCGATGGCCAAGACCGTCGTGGCCGCCGGAGGCGACGAGCATATCGCACTGGACGGCAGCGGAGCGGGCTCCGGCCTGCTCGATTTGACCCGCGAGAGCGACGACACCTCGCTGGGCGCCGAATTGCTCGAAGGAATCGACATGGGTGACACGGCCGAGACGGTCGTGCCGGCCGAGACCGTGGTCGAAGGTGGCGGCGCCGAGGCCGGCGCCGAGTCCGCCGGACTGCCGGATATCAGCGCGGAAGCGGGACCCACCACCGGCACCGGTGTCGTCCAGGTGGGCACCGTCGAGGCCGCCTCGCCCGCCTTCACCGGCCTCCTGGCGGCTGCGGCCATCGTCCTGGTTCTGGTCGCGGCCATGGCCATCGCCACCAGCATGAACGCCTGGCCGGGCTACCTCGACACGCTCGCGGGCCAGTTCTGGTTTTTCCTGATCGGCACGCTGGCTACCGGTGGCGTCTTCGCCGGCGTCGGATACCTGGTCGGTCGGCAAGCGACCGCCGGCCCCAAGCCGGCCAAGCCCAAGAAGGAAAAGAAAGCCAAGAAGGGCAAGAAAGGCAAGGGCAAGGAGGAGGAGGCCGAACCTTCGTCCGAGGGCGAGCAAGTCGATATGGACGAGATCAAGCCGCTCGAGTGACTGTCCCCTTGTGTCCCAGCCCGCCTGAGATCATACTGATCTGCCCGGAAGGCGTGGTCCGGGCGGAGTGGTGAACGTGAAGAGGACCAGCCCCGGGCCACGGATGGTAACCGGGGGCCGGACGGCAGCGGGTGGACGAACGGTCCACCCATACTTCCATCGGTTAGAGGAGAACCGCAATGAGATCCTACTGGGTATGGGGCGTGAGTGCGATCCTGTTGGCCATGGGCAACGTGGGCTGCTACTACGATCAGTGGCAGGCCTCCGAGCGCGACAACCGCGTGTTACGCGAGGACCTCGGCCGCGCCAAGCAGGATCTCGCCGACGCCGAGCAGATGCTCAAGCAGAAGGACACTACCATCGCGTCGCTCAACAATCAGCTCTCGGCCAAGGACCAGATCATCGCCAACCTCAGCGCCGAGCGCGATATGCTGAAGAACGCCTTTGGCAAGGCCCAGGGACTGCTCGATAAGAACCTGGCTAGCGTCCCCGGTGTCATCATCAACGCACAGGTCCTGCCCAAGCCTCTACATGAAGCGATCAAGAGACTGGCCCAGGAGCACCCCGACATCCTCGAGTATGACGAAGCCAAGGGCGCGGTGCGGTTCAAGGCCGATCTCATCTTCCCCCTCGGCAGCGATGAACTGGGCAGCGGTGTGCCCGTCGATGTACTGAAGAAGTTCGCAGACATCGTTCGAGAGAAGGCCGCCGGCTTTGACGTGATCGTTGTCGGTCACACCTGCACCACACCCATCGGCAAGCCCGAAACCCGGGCCAAGCATCCGACCAACTGGCATCTGTCAGCCCACCGTGCGATCGCGGTCATGAGTCTGCTGGCCGGTCAGGGCATCGAAATGACCCGCATGGGCGTGATGGGCTATGGCGAGTACCGCCCGATCGCGGACAACGGCACCGCCGATGGCAAAGCCAAGAATCGCCGGGTCGAGATCTTCCTGGTGTCGAAAGAGAAGGTCCAGTCGATGAGCAGGAACGTGTCTGCGGTCAAGGATCTTGGCTTGGCCTTCCTGCGGGCCGACGCGGGCGGTAGGCACGGCTCCTGATCGCTCGATCGGACCACAGTCCCGGACCCCCACGGGTGCCGATTCGCCGGTCCCGCGGAAGCAGCCATACGGATCTCTCGAAGAGGCGTTTCGCTCAACGTGAAGCGTCTCTTCTTTTGCGCACCAGAGCATGCCCAACGCGTTGTTCTCGGCTCGCCGACGTTGTGGCCAGCCCAGTCCACGGTTCCAGCCCGATTCGTGGCCAGGAGCACAGTCGCAGTCGATCCCGCGACCCACATGCAAACTCACCCCGTCGCACACCCCGCGGCCGCTCACGGAACGCCAATCGCCGACAGCTTGCGGCCCCGTGTTCTCCGGCTCGACTTGCACATGGAGGCAAGTTATGCTCGTCCGGCATGACAGGTCCACCCCGGTGGTCTGAGTACTAAGGAAAGGAGAGCCCATGAATGCTGGGAAAAACGTCAGCCGTCGAACATTCCTGAAGGGTGCCGCGGCGGCCGTGGCGGCGCCCTATTTCGTGCCCGCCTCGGCCTTGGGACGCGGCGGGTGGAAGCCGCCAAGCGAGCGGATCACCGTGGGTTTCATCGGCATCGGCAATATGGGCGGCGGCCATCTGGGCGGTTTCCTCGAGGACAAGCAGATTCAGGTGGTCGCGGTATGCGACGTGGATGCGGTCAAACGCAAGAGGGCCTTCGACCAGGTCGAGCGGAAATACGCCGCCGACCGTCAGGCCGGTTTCTACAAAGGCTGCACCGAATATCACGAGTTCGAGAAACTCCTCGAGCGACCGGACATCGACGCGGTCCTGGCCGCCGCTCCCGACCACTGGCACGCCATCATCGCGATCTGCACCATGCGGGCTGGCAAGGACATCTACAGCGAGAAGCCGCTTTCGTTGACGATCAGGGAGGCGCACGAGATGGTGGCTGCCGCCCGGCGCTACAACCGCGTCTTCCAGACCGGCAGCCAGCAGCGCAGCGAGTGGAACTTCCGCCGGGCCTGCGAGCTGGTCCAAAGCGGGCGGATCGGTAAGCTCAAGACCGTCCACGTGAACGTGGGCCCGCCTTCCGAGGAAAAGTACCTGCCCGAGGAGCCGGTTCGCGAGGGCCTTGACTGGGACCGGTGGCTGGGGCCCGCTCCTTGGCAGCCGTACAACGCGGAACGATGCAGCGGCGACTACAGCGGCGGCTGGCGGCGGATCCGTGACTACTCCGGCGGCATGATGACCGACTGGGGCGCCCACCACTTCGACATCGGCCAGTGGGGCATGGGCATGGATGAGAATGGACCGGTCGAGATCATCCCACCCGACGGTAAGGACTACAAGACCCTCACCTACAAGTACGCCAGCGGCGTGGCCATGTATCACGCCGGCCAAGCCGAGGGGCATGGCAACGTCAACGGCGTTCTGTTCACCGGCACCGACGGCCGCATCGAGGTCAACCGCGGCTACTTCAAGTCCTGGCCAGAGGACATCGCGAACTCGCCCCTGGCCGCCAACGACGTCCACCTCTACGACAGCCCCGGTCACCGCCAGGACTGGTTGAACTGCATCCGCAGCCGCCAGCGCCCGATCTGCGACGTCGCCATCGGAGCCAGCACCATCACCGTCTGCCACCTGGGCAACATCGCTTACTGGCTGGGCCGCCCGCTCAAGTGGGACCCCGTCAGGAAGGAGATTCTCAACGACGCCGAAGCCAGCCGCTGGTTGGATCGCCCCAAGCGAGCCCGGTGGCGGTTCTAGCTTCTTGGACGCGTGTGGGACCGGCATCCTGTCGGTCGCCAACAGGCTGGATGCCTCTTCCACATCTTCAGCCGAAATGGGCGCAGAGCAATGGTATGCTGGTGGACTGCAAGTGAATGACAATCGGTTTCCCGAAGGAGACAGGAATCATGGATAAGCGTTTGAGCACAACCACGCGGGTTCTCGTTCTGGCGGCGGTCATGACCGTTACGACGACGTCGTTGGCCCAGGAGAAGACCGCGACTTCGGAGGCGGAATACGCGAAGAAGATCGACTCGCTGCTTCCCGGAATGGGCGCAGAGAGACTCGTCGATCGGCGCGAACCGCAGATGGCATTCGAGAAGATCTGTTTCGAGGCCAGCGCCCCGGGCAAACCCGCGGAACGTGAAGCCCTGTGCAAGGCCCTGATCGCCAAGGTTGGCCCGGAAGTGGCCAAGCCCGCTCGGATCTGGCTGCTGCGCAAGGTCGAGACCATCGGCCGTGACGAGGTGGTGGCCGGCCTGGCCAAGCTCTTTGGCGACCCGGACGCGGACATTCGCGAGACCGCCCGACGGGCCCTGGAGAACAACCCTTCGCCCGGCGCGGCCGGCGCTCTCCGCGCCGAACTGGATAAAGCCAAGGACGCGAATTGGCAGGTGGCCTTGATCAATGCTCTCGCTTTCCGCCGTGACACCGGCAGCGTCGGCATGCTGACCAGGCTGACCGAGAGCCAGGAGGATGCGGTCGCCCTCGCGGCCGTCTCTGCTCTCGGCCGGATCGCGGATGAGCCTGCTCTGAATGCCTTGGCCGCCCTCCGCAGGAGCGGCCGCCCGGCGCTGAAGTCGGAAGTCATCGATGCTTCGCTTCGCGGCGCCGAAGCCCTGGCCGCCGGAGGCCAGGCCGATCTGGCTGCCAAAACCTATGAGGAACTGGACACTGTCGGCCAGGCCGAGAACATCCGCGTCGCTGCCCTGACCGGTTACGCCCGGGCCCAGGGTGTTAAGGCTCTGCCCAAGCTGATGGCCGCACTGAAAGGCCCCGACCAGCGAATGCAGCTCGTGGCCGCCCGATGCTTGCAGGGTCTGCCCGGCAAGGAGGCGAGCGGGCAGATGGCCGCCGCCATCGAAGGAGCGCCGCCGGCTACCCAGGCCGTCCTGCTAGGCATTCTCGGTGAACGCAAGGATGCTGCCATTCTGCCGACCGTTTTGAAGAAGACGGATGACGCCAACGCCGACGTGCGAGTTGCTGCTTTGGGCGCGCTGAAGCACGTTGGCGGCCCCGGTCAGGTCACCATGCTCGCGGAACGAGCGATCAAGACCAAGGACGCCGAAGCCGCAGCCGCTCGCGATGCCCTGGCCATGATGCAGGGCGCCGACGTAGACAAGGTCGTGGTGGCCGGGACCAAGGCCGGCGACTTGGCGGTGCGGGCGGAACTGGTCAGAACGCTGGGTACTCGCCGCATGAGAGACCACATGGTCTCGGTATTCGCCGCGGCCTACGACAAGGAAGAGGCGATCCAGATCGCAGCCCTCGACGCCCTCGCCATTCTGGGCCGAGAGAGGGACTACCTCATGCTGGTTGATCTGGTGGCCAATCTGAAGACCGATGCGGCACGCAAGGCGGGCGAGAAGGCTGTGGTTGAAGTTGCCAGGAAAGTCGCCGACAAAAGCAGGCAGGCGGCACCGATCCTGGCCGTTCTGCCTAGGGCGCCAATCGCCGGCAAGGCGGTGATGATCCGGGTTCTCAACCGGCTGGAACTGGCGGATGTCAAGGTCCTCGAGGTTCTTCTCCCCTGCCTGGACGACGAAGCCGTGCGGGCGGATGCCGCCCAGGCCGTGGTCGCTATCGCGGCCCGCCTTGGCGGACAGGAAAAAGCCGTGGCCGCGCTTGAGCGCATTCGCGAAGTCGGACCAACCGACAACCTCCGAAAACAGGCAACCGAGAGCCTCGACCGGCTCCGGCGATTCTGCGTGGCCTGGCTGTTCAGCGGCCCGTACCGCGAGAAGGACGCGGACGCCACCAAGCACTTCGACACGGTCTTTGAGCCGGAGAAGGCGGACAGCAAGGCGAAGTGGAAAGCCCTGCCGGCACCCGCTCGCGACGCTCAAGGCAGGTGCGACCTCGGCGGCGAGCAAAACTGCGTCGGCTATGTCAAGACGACGATCGTCTCTGACAAGGACCAGGATGCTCAACTGGTTATGGGCAGCGACGACGGCCTCAAGGTCTTTCTCAATGGCAAGGTCGTGCATGCCGTCAACGTGATCCGCGCCTTCCCTGCGGAGTTGGATAAGGCATCGATCAAGCTGAGAAAGGGCGACAACAGCCTGTTGCTCAAGATCACCCAGGGCGGTGGCGAGTGGCAATTCAGCTGCGCGGTGACTGCCCCGAACGGCGAGGCGATCACGGGAGTCAAGTACGAGGCCCGTTGATGCCGTTCCGCCAGCGATTGGCCCTGGGCGGCGTATCACTCTTCTTGGCCGGTGCAATCTGGATGCCCCTGCTGCATCTGGCGGGGTTGAGAGCATCAACGAGCGTGCTCTGCGGGACCTTCGCCGCCGAACAAAGCGAACAGGTGCTCAACAGTTTCTTCGCGGTGATCTACATCCTCCTCTATATGGCGACCGTAATCGTCGCACCGATCCTGCTGGTCGCGGCGGGGCTCTTTCAGGCACTGATCAGGTTCACGAGCCTTCGCCAGGGACCGGGCTCGGAGACTGCTGCACAAACGACGGACGCTTCAGAGATCAACGCTTCCCATTGAATTCACGGACCGCGTCGAGCATGGCCACAATGTTGGCGACCGGCGTGCTCGCCTGAATGTTGTGTACCGCGTTGAAGATGAACCCACCGCCCGGGGCGAAGATCGAGCATTGCCGCAGGACATGCTCGCGGACCTGCTGAGGCGTACCGAACGGCAGCACCTTCTGCGTGTCCACGCCACCACCCCAGAACGTCAGCTGCTTGCCGTAGTTGGCCTTCAGCTTCACCGGGTCCATGCCCGTCGCCGAGCACTGAACCGGATTGATGATGTCAAAGCCGGACGCGATGAAGCGGGGCATGAAGCCGGCTACCGCTCCGCATGAATGCTTGAACGTCTTCCAGGTTGTGTGGGTGTGGATCCAGGCGTTCACCTTGCGGTAGTACGGCTCGTATAGCCTCTCGAATGTGGCTGGCGAGCAGAAGGTAGAGGTCTGGGTGCCGAAGTCCGTCCCGCATACAAACACCGCGTCCACCGCGTCACCGACCACGGCATGGATCTGGGCCAGATTGCCGAGGGCGACGTTCATCTGACGCGTGAAGACCTCGTGAATGTAATCCTGGCGAGTCACGGTGGACATGTACCACTCCGAGACGTCGCGGATACCTTTGGGCCGTTTAAGAGCAGGGCCGGGCACCATGGCGATATCGCCGAATGACGTGCCGCCAAACGAAGCCACGACGGCGCGGCCGGTGGCCGACGCCCGCTCGACCTCCAGCTTGAAGTGAGCCAGGTTGGCGTCCGAGATCGGGCCGAACTCCTCGGTGTTGTTCGCCGGATCGAGCTTGTCGTCGTCGATCGGTTCCTGCCGGATAATCGAGTCGAAGTAGAAGCCGTTCTTGGGCATGCGCCCGCTGGGGGGGGCACTGGTATCACCCTGGGGATAGATGAGGATGTCACCGCTCGGCTCGACCGTGGTGTTGAACTGTCCGGGGACAAGCACGTCGAGCCCCTGCGGGTTTCGCCATTCCTTCCAGTCGGCGACGGGGAATCCGAACATGGTCCGAGGCGACCGCACCGCCGCAGTATCGATGCCCATGGCTTCGACAAGATCCTCCTCGAGCCATCCGAGCATCTGGTACGGCTCGTAAACTTTGACTGGCTCGGGCTCGAGGCCGTAGTGCTTTCGAAGGGCATCCACACAACTCACATGAACACCACTGACCGGCGTGCCGCCAAAATCGATCGGGACCGCGTCCGGTGTGCGATGATTCAGACTGGCCACGACACGTTCTCTGCGAGTTGTTGTGCTCATGGGGGGAAGTCTAATCGAGGCACAGGCAAACATAAAGAGGCCCCGCCCCGGCATTCGAGCGAGAGAACCGGGCCGGTGAAGCGTCTTGGACTGCCCTGCGAGAACGCCGGTTCAGACGATTGGCATGGCCGCCTTCATTGGGCCGGCCGCTCTCCCGGGCGAGGCCAACCGTGGCCCACGCCCCCATCGCCAGGGCGGCAGCCATCATGCGCGGGCTCATGGGTGATCCTCCGCTGTGCGGACTAGAGGTGATACGGATACCGCTGCGGCCTGCCCAGCATGCGGTTGGCCTGCTCGTCGCCGACCACCTGCTGCCTTGTGCCATCCCAGACCAACCTGCGGCCCAGCAAGTACGACAGGTTGCCAAGGTTGCACAGCGTCGCCACCCGGTGGCCGATCTCGATGTCGACCGCCGGGCGGGTCCCGTTCCCGATCGCCTTGAACCAGTCTGCTTTGTGGTTCATGTTGAAATCGTCGTATTCGTCGGTACGCGGAATGACCACGCCGCCAGGCGGAACCTTGAAGTTGACCGCTTCCGGCTCCGCTCCTTTGTACGCTCCTTCCCATTCCAGGATCAGCTTGCCCTTGTCGCCCCAGAAAACGTTGCCAAACTCCGACTTTCCGACCTTCTCGCCCGGTTGCCCCCAGATCAGTTCCCAGTCCGGGTCCTTGAACGTGTAAACGACTTCCATGGTGACCGGGCAGTCCCAGAGGCCCTTGGTCGGCGCCGTACCCTTGGCCTCAACCAGGTACGAAGTCTGCTCGTCGGCGTTCATGCACCAGAGAGCGGTACTGAACTGGTGGGCGCCTCGGTCGCGGATCTGTCCGCCGCCGGATTCCATCATCCAGCGGAAGACACCGTGGCAGTAGCGCTGGTTGTACGGCCGCCACCGCAGTGGACCGAGCCAGAGATCCCAATCCAGCTCTGCCGGCGGCTCGTTGTCCGGGACGGGGTGGTCATCCGCCGGGGTCTCGTAGTGCCAGCAGGTCACCCGCTTCACCTTGCCAACAATCCCGTTGCGGATGGCCGTACACGTCGCGTGCGCCGGCTTGGCGGTCCGGGCTTGGGCACCGACTTGGACGGCCCGCTTGTTCTCCCGTGCGGCGGCCACCATGGCCTTGCCTTCCTCAATGGTGACCGAAGCCGGCTTCTCCACGTACACATGCTTGCCGGACTGGCAGGCGTGAACGGTCTGAACAGCGTGCCAATGGTCGGGTGTGGCGATGACGACCGCGTCGATGTCTTTGCGTTCGAGGAGGTAACGGTAATCACGGTAGGGCTCGACGCCCGGACCGCCCAGCTTCACCGCGCCGGCCAGCCGATTCTCATCCACGTCACAGACGGCCGCGATGTTGACCCTGCCCGCCCGGCGGAAGTCGAGCATGTTTTTCAGGTGCACCGTGCCCATGCCGCCGACGCCGATGTGGCCGAGGGTCAGGCGGTCGTTGGCCCCCGGTCGATCGGGAGCTGCCAAGGCACTCGACGAAATGACCTGCGGAAAGCCGGTCACGACTCCCGTCGCACCCGCCGCCTTGAGCAGTGCACGCCGCGTTACCTGTGACTCCAGTCGAGCCATGCTTGGCTCCTTTCGATAGGTGCACGTATCGCCTTCGATTCGAACCATGCCGAGAAACCGCTTCCCTCATGGCTCCGACTGCAACTGGACGAGCAGATGTCCGCGGCCCGGGATGCGCGGCCACATCGCGATCTCGCCGCTATGGAACGCGAATGTCGCACCTTCGACTCTCACCTGCCTCCCCGACAACCCTACGTCGGACAGCTTGAACCGGATCTCTCGTTCGGCGACCGTGTCCGCCAGGTTGAAGACGTTCAGGACAGCACGCCTCTCACTTGCCAGGGTATGCGCATGCACGTTCTCGTCAAGGCCGTAGAACACCCCTTGGGTGAAGAACCGCTTCAACGACAGGTACGTCCGCATCGCCTCCTTGTGAGCTTCCCATACCGCCGGGTCCGCGTGCCTGCCGCCGACGCCGAGGTGCCGGCATGTACTCGCGAACCACCAGAACTGGACCGCGTGGGCGTTGTCCTTCCGCAGGTCGATGTGCAGGTAGTAGGGAATGCTGTAGGCGAGGTTGGCATAGTAGAGCGAGATCGCTCGCCCGCTGAACAGATCGTGCGCCACGTTCCACATGTACTCATAGCCCCACAGGTCGTCGAAATCTCCCTTACGGCCGTGGAGGAAGTACGTGGGCGCCCAACGGACGTCGGTGCCGCCGACCAGAGGATCGTGCATCTCGATGAGCAGGTCGGGGTACTCCTTGTGCACCGCCTGGGCGATCCGTCGATAGGCATCACATTGCTCCTGGCGGGTGAACGGCAGCGAGTGGCCGTGACGCTCGTCCCAGCATTCGCCGGTGTACCACGTCCCATCAAACATCTGGTAGACCGCGCCGTTCTTGGCCAGCTCGAGGAGTCGCTTGACCTTGGTATCGAAATAAACCGACGAGCCGCCGCACAAGCTGTCCAGCCGCTTGCCCTCGCGATCCTTGCGGCGGGCCTCAACCGGATAACCGTTGATGTCAGTCCAGCCGGCCAGCGGCGTGTGCAGCGACAGGGACAGGTTGTACTTCTCCTTGATCAGCCTGGCGAACTCCTCCTGCGGCCCGAGGCGATCCGCCGCCCAGATGCAGGACGACATGGCCGTATCCCACCCGGGGTCGAGGTAGAGCGCCTCGCAGCCCAGTTCGTGAGCCTTCTCCGCCTCGGCAAGCATGTCGGAGCGACGATACAACTGGGCTCGGCGTTCGGCCGTGTCAGGACCGCCCCAGAAGGGGTTGTCGTAGAGCTCGTTCCAGTGCACCGGTGGGTTGAATCCCCGCGGTGTGACATGGCCGGCGCGATCCATCGCACGACGGAAGGCGTAGGCCGCCTCCTTCCATCCGCCATCAACGACCTGATACCGCGTGGTTCCGAAGGTGAACGAGGCCCCCGGCTTCAACTCCGCAGCGGCGGCCGGCTCGCCGAGCTTCCACCGACCCGCTCCGCCAAATCGCATGACCATGACAGATTCATGCATTCCGCCTCCCGGTCTCCATGCCGGTTCCAGCAGCGACCATTCCATGGCCTCAGGGTTGTACTTGGCGATCAACAACGTGCTGTCGGGGTGGCACCAGGCCCAGGCTTCGGAGCCGTGAGCGGAATGCGTCGTGATTCGCGAGCCCCAGATCCCTTCGATTGGATTGGCGTGGTTGAACGCCCCCAGCCGCCAGACCATCTCCGCCAGAGGCCATTCACATAGCATCCCCGTGACCGTGTCGCGACGGTAGGGGATCGGCGCGAGGCGATCACCGGCCGTATCCGCAAACCACTGCCCGCCACCGTTCAACCGCTTCGCTAGACCGCACACGAACCTGCCTGTGTCCAACGGCCTGTTGCCCGTGTTCCTGAGTCGTATCTGCTCAAGGAGCGCACCGGGCTCGTCGGCCGGCGCCGTCCAGGTCTGTTCGATTTCCAGAAAGTCGGACCTGGCTGTCATCGCGAGTGTCTGGCTACCACCTAAACCCTCTTTGAGTGTGGGATCGCCGACCCGTTGCGGCGCGCTGCCCTCAGGCCAAACGTAATCCGCGTCGGCGTACAGACGGCCGGTGACGAGATCACGCAGTTGCCGCGGATTCGGAGTCACCTTCGTCGCGACCAGCAGCTCCAGTCGGCCGTTGACCAGACGGATCTCTCCGCTCTCCGTCCCGCGCTCGATGACCGCTCCAGGCCGCACTTCACTTCTCGTGGCCGCTCCAGTACCACCCGCGGCAGATGCGAAGCTCGGAGTGTGGTTGGCCGCCGGCCGCCAGTTGACGTGGGCGAGGTCAAACGCCGCGCCTTGATCACTCGCTCGCCATCGGAGCACGCCGTTCGGCGCGGGCGCGTGCAGCACCGCCTGGCTGAGCAACTTGCCGGCCCGGGCCCGCACCTCAATCCGGGTCGTCGTCGCCCGATGCTCGATCCGGACGTCCAGCCATCCGGCCGGTGCCCACTCTTCGATCGCGTCCGTCCGGCTCAGCGGCGTCTCGCTCGTACTTGCGGAAACCTCGCCCCGATCGGCGGATATCGCAACCTGCCAGACGGGACCGCGTGCCCCGGCCGGCAATTCGTGGGAGATCACGCTCTTGCCCGATTGCGGCCGAATCGCGAACTCCAGATCGAAGGCGGCCGTGAGAGCCAAGCCCTCGGATACCAGCACACCCTCGGGCAGCAGAACGGCGCGCAGCCCGTCCTGCTCCGGTATGGCCAGACCGTTTTCCGCGGTGAATTGGTCCGGCGCGATCGT